>JAUWAH010000309.1 GCA_030602145.1 Desulfobulbus sp. | reverse complement strand
CCCTCCCGGCCCGCGTGGCGTGGGGTGGGGGGCGGGCCGGGGGGGCGGGGGGTGCATGGGTTCCCTGGGGCGGCGGGGGGGGGGCGGGGTTGGGGGTCGGGGGGGAGGCTGGAGTGGGAGTCGGCACGGTCTGGTGTTTGGTGATGGCGGGGGTCGGCTTGCCGGCCGCGGGTTCGGCGACCATTCGTTCGGACGATGTTGTCGATCCGGAGGGGGCGGGTGCAGAGGGGGTGGCCTGTCCTGTCCTGTCCTGCTGTCCGGATTCGGCAAGGGGCAGGAGGACATCGTTGCCCCGGGCGATGGTGCCGTCGTTGCCGATGACAATGGTTTTCTGCCAGGCAGCGGTCGAAGCCCGGAGGCGGGGATCGTCACTGGTCACATGCAGGGTGTAGGTGCCGGGCAGGAGTTTTTCGAAGAGAAAAAACCCGTCTCCTTCGGAGGTGGTTTTCTGGACCACATCGCCCTCCTCGTTCCTGACTTCGAGGCCGACCCTGGCCAGGGGTTCCCTGCTGCCCTGCGCCGAGACGCCGTAGACGGCCCCGTCGATTTCACCGGTGGTGACCACCGGAAATTCCAGGGTGTGGACGTTGCCGGAGCGGGGGATCACCGCCTTGCCAGGTACCGACGGCTGCCAGAAGGGATCCTCCAAAGTCCGGGCATCGATTTCGAAGTCCACCGGTTCATGGGCAGTCAATCCAGTGAAGCGGGCGAAGCCGCTCTCGTCGGTGCGTACATTCTGGCGGGCCTGCCGCGCCACCACCTTGACATCGGGCAGGGGAGTCTCGTCCTGGTCGAACACCTGGTTGTTATTGGCATCATGGTAGACAAAGGCGGTGGTCGCCCCCCGGCCTGATCGCTTCTGCGATTGCATGACCAATTCCTCACTGGCCGGATCCTTGCCCAGGGAGAACGAGAGGCCGACAAACACACCGTAGTTCCCATCCGAATCGTAGGTCAAGCTGGGGGAAAGAGTGTAGCGGCCGTTGTCGAAGTTGAGGAAGGCCCGACCCTTGGTGACCGGATCGTCCATATCGACATCCCGATTCAGGCTGGCACCCGCGCTGATCCCCTGCACAATCGGCCAAAGCCCGGAGAGCTTGTACTCGGTGATGGCCGCATCGTCGCCAAGGTCGTAGGTCAATCCGCCGGTGAGCCGTCCCCGGCCGATGGTGCCGCTGGCCTGGAACTCCCCCTCCACCGGCGGGGTGGAAACATTGCCGCTCTCTCTGTCGTTGACGTGCAGGACGTTGGCGAGGTGGACCCTGTTGAAGTGGGCGGCGAGGCGTCCACTGGTCCTGCCGGTTCCAGACCCCTCATAGGTGGTGTTTTCCCGGGAAAGGGTGTAGGTCAGGGGCGGCAGAAAGGCGAAATCTGCCAGGCTGCCGTTGATGCCGACGGTCGTTCTCGCCTTGAGGACCCTGTCCGGGTTGTCCTCGTCGACGAAATCGGAAAACAACTCCTGCTTGGCACGGAGATTGACCGGGCCCCAGGCGGTCTGCGCCTGGAAGGAATAGCCACTGCCGCCCGCCGAATCCTGAATAGCGTTTGCCTCGCCGTACAGGGAGGCAAAGGTGCCGCTTAGCCCGGCCTGCAGGTAGGTGTGACGGGTCTGGTCGAATTCGACGCTGGAGGTGCCCAGGGAGGCGGACAGGGCATCGGTCAGGCCGTAGTTGAACCGCCCGACCAGCCGTTCCCCATCGCCCTGGCTGCGCAGTTTGTGTTCGTCGATCCCCAATACCGTGTTTTTGCGCTGGGTGGCGGAGAGGCTGTATTCGGCCTCCCCCTTCCTGAGCATGCCGGAACCGACATTGATGTTCTTGGTTTCGATCATCCGCCGCTGGCCCTGGGGGCCGTGGGCAAGCAACTGGAAAGCGTTGGCGCCGAAGAAGACCGGGATGTCCTTGAACCGGTAGCGGCCGTCGTCGCCAACCCGCACCGAGTCGACCAGGTTGCCGTTCTGGTAGAGTTCCACATCCCAACCGGGCTGGGCATTGCCTTCGAATTGGGTCACGTCGAAGTCCCGGTTGCGGCGGATATCGCCGCTTTCGATCACCACGCCCCTTTCCGCCGTCCTGCTGCCCAGGATGGGCAGGTTGACCGGACTGACGTCGCCCAGGGCCACCCGACTGGCGCGCATCGGGCCGAGCAGTTGACCGCCCTGGTCCACCCGTTCCAGGGTGATGCGCCCGTTGTCGAGGGGGTCTTCCTCGTCGCCGGAAAGAAAGAGCCTGGCCCCCATGCGGGCGAGATCGCCCTCGGCGAGCAGGGAGTGGCCCAGGCGCAGTGTGCCGTCGTCCTGGCGGCTGCGCTCAAAACCGCTGCCGAGGTTAATGTCCATGACGGGGAAGGAGAGCGGTTCGTAGGGCGACTGGACAGGGGTGTAGCGAAGGGTCATGTCCTCCTTGGCCAGAAGGCCCAGCCGCTGCTGCTCCCGTTCGTACCGGCTTTGCTGAGGCAGTTTTTCCCGCGGGGTGACGGTTACTGCCATCTCGCCGGTGGCAACCGAAAAATCCACCGGCAGCCATCGGCTCAACAGGGCGCTGTCCACAAAGATTTCGTCCCTGTGGACGGCGACCGCACCTTCAGGCCACGGCATGGTGGTGGTGCCGAGACGGACGGTGCGGTTGGCGGCGTCGAGGAAAAAGGACCGATCCTCGGAGATGAACCAGCCGCTGGCTGTCTTCCTGTCCGGATGGACCGTCAGCTCAAAACCGAGGCCGTGGGCGACGTCCCCTAGAGGAAGGAGGGTTGTCCGGCCGTCACCATAGCCAACGATTTCCCGTTTCAGGCCGATGGCGGGACAGGACAGGCTGAGGAGGAGCAGGTTGTCCTCGTCAACCAAGGTTTGGGCTGCGGCGGCGGGTTGGACGGGTCGCGGGGATGAGGGGGAAGGCGGGGAGTCGGCTTGGGCGGCCAGCAGGGCGGTGGAATCGGGCAGGTCCAGGCCGGCCTGGTGGAGTTGGCTGGTGAGTTGGTCGAAGGACTGCCAATTGATTGACTTGCCTTCGGCCCATTGTTCCCAGAGAGCCTGTCGGGCGAGGATAATTGGGGTGAGTTCGCGGGCCTTGTTGTCGTTTTTTTGACGCAGTCGGTGCCACTGGGCAGACTGGTCGGTGCGACGCATGAGCATGTCCGCCTGTTCGGCATCGAGGGTGTCGCCAAAGGCGGCGGACGATCCATGGCGGGATCGGCCCGGGCGCGGCGGTTCATCCTCCATCTGCCGTATGGGAGCCACGGATGGGTTCACATCGGTCCGGGGTGACTGGGGTTGCAACGGCGAACAGTCATCGTTCGCGGGGAAACAGGGATACTGTCGAATAAGCAATATTCGCGCCCGAAAGCTTTTTTTCGCTTGGAATCGCGACGGGCCGGTTCGGATGGCGGGTACAGGGTGCTTATCCTTGCAGAAGACGGGTAAAGAATGATAGCGTACAGGAGCGTTGCCAGGTGGACTCCGGACAGGGTGAGCACCTTCTGCCCAGCGGTATCCTGCCGGCTCGGCGATGACCAACCCGAAGGAGCGATACCCTCGCCAACCCCATCCCCTTATCCACAGGAGGTGCCGATGAGCGCGTACGATGTTGATCCCGATCCGATGGAAACCAATGACTGGTTGCACTCGATGGATGGTGTCATCGCCCACGAGGGCGTGGAGCGGGCCGATTTTCTCCTCCGCGCCCTCACCGACCGGGCCCGGAGCCGGGGGGTGGACACCAACCCCGGCATCCTCACCCCCTACATCAACACCCTGCTCCCGGATGAGAGCGAACGGATTCCGCCGGAGGAGTCCCTGCTGGCCCGCAACGTGGCCGCCTTTGTCCGCTGGAACGCCATGGCCATGGTGGCCCGCGCCAACAAGGGTGACCGCGGCCTGGGCGGCCACATCGCCACCTACACCTCGATCTCGGCTATCTACGAGGTCGGTTTCAACTGGTTTTTCCGCGGCCCCGAGGCACCGGACGGGGCCGACCTGGTCTACTTCCAGGGCCACAGCGTGCCCGGCGTCTATGCCCGCGCCTTTGTCGAAGGGCGGCTTGACGAGGAACAGGTTGATCATTTCCGCCGCGAGGTGGAGGGGAGGGGGCTGAGCTCCTATCCCCACCCCTGGCTGATGCCCGATTTCTGGCAGTATCCCACCGTGTCCATGGGGCTCGGGCCCATGG
>JAUWAH010000105.1 GCA_030602145.1 Desulfobulbus sp. | reverse complement strand
GACCGCTCCGCACCGTGCCGTGTGTAAAAATAGCCAGTGCCTGTACCTGATAGGCGTAGACCCTCCCGTTCTCCACGGCGGCATCGGTATAGGTGGTGGTAGCAACCGGCTCACCGAGGGGGGCCATGGCGGAACCGTCAACCCCGCGGTGGAGCTGATACCGAATCGAGCCGCCTGCAGCCGGCGCGCTGGCCTGCCATTGCAGGGTGGTGCTGCCATCTCCACCGAGAACACTCAATGCCTGGGGTGTTGCGGGCGGGGTCTGCCAATACAGGGAAACTTCGTTGGAATCCTCCGACTCGCTCCACCAGCCTGTCCTGCTGCGCACCTTGAAGAAATAGAGATGGTCCGGTCTCAGGTTCCTGACTTCGTAGGTGGCGGTCCGACCGCCTTCGGGCGGGACAAGACCGCCGGCCAGACTGATCGGCGACCCGTATGGGACAGGGCAGGTTGCACAGTAGCCGCTCACCGGGATTTCAGCCCGGTACAGGGCAAAACTGTCGATCGCCTCAATATCCCTGCCGGTCACCGTCTCGTTTGGATACCGCCAGGTCAGGATAGCGCCCTTGTCGTCCAACTCGGCCCGCAGATCGAGCACCGGCTTGGGGATAACCTGGCTGGGCGGCACCGGTTTGTCCTTGAAGCCGCAGCCGAACAAAAACAGCAGAACCGTCATGGCCACAAAAGCGGACGGTCGCCTTCGTGCTGATCGTCCGTAACCGTCAATCATGATTCGATCCCCAGTGAGCGCTCCACCCGCAACAGGGCCTCTGCAACCCTGGCCGACCCGGTCCCCCCTTCGGAGATCCGGCTGTTGACCGAACCGTCGACCGAGAGCACCTCGAACACGTCGGCCTCGATCAGTTCGGAAAACCTTTGCAACTCTGCCAGGGTCAGATCGACCAGTTCACAGTTTCGTTCCTGACAGAGGGCGACGATCCTGCCCACCACGCCATGGGCCTGGCGAAACGGCATGTTGCGGCGCACCAGATAATCGGCCAGATCAGTGGCGGTCATGAAGCCGCCATGGGTGGCAGCCCGCAACCGCTCGACGTTGAACTCGCTGTGGTCGAGGAGTTCGGCGGTGAGCGCCAAGCTGGCTTTGACCGTGTCTAGGGCGTCGAACACCTGTTCCTTGTCTTCCTGCAAGTCACGATTGTAGGTCAGGGGCAGCCCCTTGACCGTCATCAGCAGGGCCATCAGGGCGCCGGTGACCCGGCCGGTCTTGCCGCGGATCAGTTCAGGGATGTCGGGATTCTTCTTCTGCGGCATGATCGACGAGCCGGTGCAGTAGCGATCGCCGATGCGAATGAACTCGAACTCCTTGGCCGACCAGAGGACCAACTCCTCGGACAACCGGCTGAGATGCAACTGGATCACGGAAAGGCAGAAAAGGAACTCCAGGGCAAAATCCCGGTCGCCGGTGGTGTCCATGGAATTGGCGGTGACGGCGGCAAACCCCAGCTCCTCGGCCACCGATCTCCGGTCGATGGGCAGGCCGGTGCCGGCCATAGCCGCAGCTCCAAGAGGCATGACATTGGTCCGCTGCCGACAGTCGGCCACCCGGTCCCGGTCACGTTGGAACATTTCGACATAGGCGAGCAGGTGATGGGCCAGCAGCACCGGCTGGGCCCGCTGCAAGTGGGTGTAGCCCGGCATGACCACCCCCATGTACTTTCGGGCCAGGCGGGCGAAGGAACGCTGCACCTCGACCAGCAAGGTCGCAAGCTGATCGGCCTCATCGCGGAGATAGAGGCGGAAATCGAGGTTGACCTGATCGTTGCGGCTGCGGGCGGTGTGCAGCTTGGCCCCGGCCGGACCGATCCGGTCGGTCAGGGCCTTCTCGATATTCATATGGATGTCTTCCAACTCCGGCCTAAAGACGAACTCGCCCCGGTGGATCTCGGCCTCGATCTCGGTCAACCCCTTGAGGATAGCCTCGCATTCAACCTCGGTGATCAGTCCCTGGCGGGCCAGCATCCGCGCATGGGCCTTGGATCCCATGATGTCGTGCCGATAGAGTCGGGCATCGTAATGGATCGAGGCGGAAAAGGCTTCCACCGAGGCAGCGGTGGCCTCCTTGAAGCGGCCGCCCCACATTTTTTCGGAGGATCGGGTCGGCTCGGCCATCATTTCAATCGCTGGTGGGCCTGGATGCGCAGGCGCAGTCCGTTGAGCCGGATGAAGCCGGTGGCATCGGCCTGGTTGTAGACCTCGTCCTCCTCAAAGGTGGCAAAGGATTCGGAGTAGAGGGAGTTGACCGATTTGCGCCCCACGGGCGTGCAGTTCCCATTGTAGAGCTTGAGCCGCACGGTGCCGGTGACCGTGGCTTGGGCGTCGTCCATGGTCCGTTGCAGCAGGCGCATCTCCGGCGAGAACCAGAAGCCGTTGTAGATCAATTGCGAGTAGCGGGGGATGAGACCATCGCGAATCGCCATCACCTCGCGGTCCAGGGTGATGGTTTCCAGGTCGCGGTGCGCGGCCCGCAGAATGGTGCCGCCCGGAGTCTCGTAGACACCGCGGGACTTCATGCCGACGAACCGGTTTTCCACCATGTCGAGCCGGCCGATGCCGTTGGCGCCGCCCAGGCTGTTGAGCCTGGTCATCAGGACTACCGCGCCGAGTCGCTCGCCATCGATGGCCACCGGCGTGCCCTGCTCGAACTCGATTTCAACATAGGTGGGTTTATCTGGGGCCTTTTCCGGGGAAACGGTCAGCTTGAACATGTCCTCGTCCGGTTCGTTCCAGGGATCCTCCAGGATGCCGCCCTCAAAGCTGATGTGGAGCAGGTTTTCGTCGGAACTGTAGGGATTCTTCTTGGTCACCGGGACCGGAATATTGTGTTCCTTGGCAAAGGCGACCAGCTTCTGACGGGAGTTGAGATCCCAGAGCCGCCAGGGAGCGATGATGGTCAGCCTGGGATTCAAGGCCAGGTAGCTCAATTCGAAGCGGACCTGATCGTTGCCCTTGCCGGTGGCGCCATGGCTGACGGCGTCCGCGCCCTCCTCGGCGGCGATCCGCACCTGCTCCTTGGCGATCAGCGGCCGGGCCAGCGAGGTACCCAGCAGATAGGATCCCTCGTAGATGGCGTTGGCGCGGAAGGCCGGAAAGATGTAGTCGCGGACGAACTCCTCGCGCAGGTCGGAGACAACCACCTTGGCCGCGCCGGTGGCCAAGCCCTTGGCCCGGACTGCCTCCCAGTCCTCCTTCTGGCCGATGTCGGCCGAGTAGGCGATCACCGGGCAGCCGTATTCATTGGCTAGCCATTTCAAGATAACCGAGGTGTCCAGGCCGCCTGAGTAGGCGAGCACGATCTTTTGTACGCTCATAGGGCAGTGTCGATGGCGCTCCCTTCGGAGGCCCGTGGTGTGTTTATAGAAACGATGGTGGTTCCGGCACCGTTGCCGTGCCGGTGTACAACCTATTCATTATTGGTTGTGGCCAGTCAATCTTATCCGGCCAGGCCGGTTATCCCTGTTGGACAAGGGAACCGGTGATGAATTGTTCCAGAATCGCCGCGTGGATGTGCATCTTGTTCTCAGCCTGGTCGAACACCACGCTCTGCGGCCCTTCCAGGACGTCCTCGCTGATCTCCTCACCGCGGTGAGCGGGCAGGCAATGGAGGACAATGGCCTTCGGGTCGGCCTTGGCGAGCAGGGTCGCATCGAGCTGATAGTCGCGAAAGACCGCCAGCCGTTCCTCCTGCTCTGCCTCCTGACCCATGGATGCCCAGACATCAACATTAATCACCTCGGCACCGCGGATTGCCTCGGCGGGATCGCGCAGCACCTCGATGGGCAGCGGACTGCGGCTGCGAGCCCGCTCAAGGATGGTCGTATTGGGCTCGAAAGGTTCCGGACAGGCCAGGGAGAGAGGAAAGCCGAAGACCGAGGCGGCCTCGATCCAGGAGTTGGCCATGTTATTGCCATCACCGATCCAGACTGTTCTGGCCTTTTCCAAGGTCCCCTTGCACTCGAGCACCGTCATCAGGTCGCTCAGGACCTGGCAGGGATGATGGAGATCGGTGAGGGCATTGATCACCGGCACGGTGGCGTAGCGGGCCAGTTCCTCCACCACCTCCTGGCCGAAGGTGCGGACCACGATGGCGTCGACATATCGGGAGAGGACCCGGGCCGTATCCTTGAGCGGTTCGCCGCGACCCAATTGCGACTCCTTGGCGGACATGAAGATCACCTGGCCGCCCAGACTGTACATGGCGGCTTCGAAGGAGACCCGGGTGCGGGTCGACGGCTTTTCGAACAACAGACAGATGGTACGTCCGGCTAGTTGCTGGTGGCGGACACCCTGCCTGCGCTCGGCCTTCAGCGCCAGGGCGCGATCGATCAGGCCGCGCAGGGCTTCCTTGGAAAAATCGCCCAAGGCCAACAAATGGTTCATCATAATGCTATCCCAAGGTAATCCGGAAGCAAACCGCCCCGGACGCGTCTCTCGTACGTCCGGCGTCCACGCCCGCCAGGGCCTTCCGGGAAAAAAATAATTGATACAAAAAAACCGTTCGTTTGCAAAGGGATTTCACGGCCAAACCACCTGTTTGCAGCAGGTGGCGGATGTGTGCCGTCAGAGCGTCCCGGCCACTGCCCTGTCCGCCCACAGAGCCGTGAACAGAATTTTCAGGCCGATGCCGATGAGCAGGGCGCCACCGACCACCTCGACCCGCCGGCCCCACATCCGGCCGGCCCTTGTTCCGAGAAACAGGCCGATGATGGTGAAGGTGCTGGCGACCAGGCCGATCACCAGCGAGGGAACCCAGATGACCACATCGAGCATGGCCAGGGTCAGGCCAACCGCCAGGGCGTCGATGCTGGTCGCCACCGACAGGGCCACCATGGTCAGCCCCCGGCTGGGGTCGTTGGCGCGCTCCACCCCTTCTTCGGCGGTGAGCGCCTCATGGATCATCCGGCCGCCGATGGCAAGCAGAAGCCCGAAGGCAATCCAATGGCTCCAGGCGGCGACGAACGATTGGACCGTCAGGCCGGCCAGCCAGCCGATTACCGGCATCATCGCCTGGAAGAGACCGAAGTGGAAAGCCAGCCGGAAACAGGGGCGGAAGGTCAGGGGATGGAGGATGGCCCCGGCGGCCAGGGCCACGGCAAAAGCATCCATGGCCAGGGCCACGGCCACGGCAATGAGGGAAAAAGCGTCCACGGTTGCTCCGATGCGCGCCCGCGCCTCTTGCTCACACCAATCGATCCAATACCCGGCAGAGTTTGTCGATCAGCAGGTCGATCTCGGCAGTGTCGACGATCAGCGGCGGCACGAACCGCAGGACCCTGTTGCCGGCAAAATTGATCAGCGCCCCCTCGTCGAACATCTGTTGGACGATATCCGGGCCATGTTCGATCCCCCTGTCGGTCAGAATCAGGCCGAGCAGCAGCCCCCGGCCCCGGACGCCGGTGGCCAAGTGCGGGTAGCGGTCGGCCACCGTGCGCAGCTTTTCGATAAACAAGGCGCTCTTTTCCCGGACCGACTCCATGAACCCGTCGGCCAGCATGATCTTGAGCACCTCGACGGCGGCGGCGGCGGCCACCGGATTGCCGCCGAAGGTGGAGGCGTGGGTCCCCACGGTCAACGAGGCCGCGATCCGTTCCGTGGTCAGCATGGCGCCGATGGGCAGTCCGTTGCCCAGGGCCTTGGCCAGGGTCATGATGTCCGGGGTCACGCCCAACTGCTCGTGGGCGAACAGGGTGCCGGTGCGGCCGAGACCGGTCTGGACCTCGTCGAAAATAAGCAGCAGGCCGTGCCGGTCGCAGAGGGTGCGGATCGCCCGCAGATAGTCCGGCTCAAGAGGCCGGACGCCGCTCTCGCCCTGAAGGGGTTCGCAGAGGATCGCGCAGGTCTGCGGGGTGATCAGGGCTTCGATGGTCGCCGGGTCGCCGAATTCGGCATGGACAAAACCCCGGGGCAGGGGCTCGAAGCCCTGGTGAAACCGGGGTTGGCCGGTGGCGGCGACGGTGGCCAGGGTGCGGCCGTGAAACGAACCGGCCAACGAAATGACTTCGTAGCGGCCCTCGCCGCTATGGATCCGCGCCAGCTTGATCGCTGCCTCGTTGGCCTCGGCTCCGGAATTGCACATGAACACCCGATCGGCAAAGCTGTTGGCAACCAGCAACTCGGCCAACTCGATCTGTGGCTGGGTGTGAAACAAATTGGAAACATGTAGCAGTGAACCGGCCTGCCGGCAGATGGCCTCGGTGACCCGGGGGTGACAGTGGCCGAGCGAGCAGACGGCGATACCGGCAAGGAAGTCGAGGTACTCCCTGCCGTCGGCATCCCAGAGGCGGCAGCCGCTGCCCCTGACCATGGCCGCCGGAAACCGGCTGTAAGTCCCGATGAACACCTTGTCCCCCCGTGCTCTCCATGTTGCGTTGCTCATGCCACCAACTCCGTGCCGATACCCTTGCGGGTAAAAATTTCCAAGAGAATAGCGTGTTCCTGCCGGCCATCGATGATGTGGGCCTTGGCCACGCCGCCGTCCAGGGCTGCCTGGCCGCAGTTGACCTTGGGTAACATGCCCCAGTTGATCACCCCGGAGGCGATCAGGTCGTCGATCTGATCGCGGTAGATGGTGGAGATCAGCTCGCCGTTCTGGTTCTTCACGCCCTCGACATCGGTGAGCAGCATCAGCTTGACGGCATTCAGTTCGGCGGCGATGGCCCCGGCAACCAGGTCGGCGTTGATGTTGAAGGCGCGACCATCCTCCCCAACGCCGACCGGGGCGATCACCGGGATGAAATCCTGGCGGTCGAGGGCGGTGAGAATCTCGGGATTGACGCCGGTGACCTCTCCGACCCGGCCGATGTCGATCAGTTCCGGCGGTTGATCTTCGGCGGCGGGCTTGCCCTGGATGGTCAGCTTGCGGGCCTGTACCAGGTCGCCGTCCCGGCCGGACAGCCCCACCGCCTTGCCGCCGCAGTGGTTGATCAGACCGACGATCTCCTTGTTGACCTTGCCGACCAGCACCATTTCGACCACATCCATGGTCTCGCCGTCGGTCACCCGCATTCCCTGGACATAGCTGGGGGTCACCTGCATCTTTTCCAGAAAACGGTTGATCTGCGGCCCGCCACCGTGAACGATCACCGGATTGATGCCGATGTACTTCATCATAATGACATCCAGGGCGAAGTTGCGCTTGAGCGTCTCGTCAACCATGGCATGGCCGCCGTATTTGATCACCACGGTCTTTTCCCTGAACTCGCGGATGTAGGGCAACGACTCCACCAGCACCTTGGCCTTGGCGATTTCCTCTCGTATCATGGGTCTCTTCCTGTTTGCTTGCACTGTCCGGATTCCCGGTATGGCCACAATGACGGGCGGTTATCTTACCTCTGCTTCAACCCCTTGTAAACCTTTCTATTTCTTTCCCGTAAAAACTAGACGCACCCCTGCCCTGCCCCTTTACATTTTGGGGAGAACCCAGTACTATGAAGTAGTTCTTGCAAAAAACAAACCGGTTATATACAAGCCTAAACTCTTTTTGTCTTTTTTCATATCCTTCGAG
>JAUWAH010000365.1 GCA_030602145.1 Desulfobulbus sp. | reverse complement strand
GGCGGTGCCGCCTCCCTTGAGTTCGTGGACCTCATCAAGGATGACCAGGTCGAAAAAACCCTTGGGGAGATAGCGTTTGATGAACTCGGCCTTGGCATAGCGCCGATTGCGTTCACCGTCAGCAGACCACATCTGGGCCTGGCAGTGTTCACAGACCGGGGCCGGGTCGCTCACATTCAAAAAGACCTGAGCGCCGCAGTCCGGGCAGCAGCTTACTCCTTGCCGGACCATGAGACCGGGCTTGCGCTGGTAGTGCAGCTTGGCCCGCTCCTTGCCCAGCACCCAGATCTCGGTACCCCGTGGTTTTTGAGGTTTTCGTTTATGCTCAAGCAATAGGGTCATATCCCGCCCGTTGAGGTTGATGCCGGTGCAGCCGGGCAGCGTTGCTTCCGCCTCTCGGATCCACTTGCGCACCAGATGACCGGGGCACTGAATGAGGATCCGCTTGGCCGGCTTGGGATCGAGCGCGGCCACGGCCAGGCTCATGATTGTCTTGCCCGCTCCCATCTCGCCCACCAAGAAGGCGCCTTTGCAGTCCTCCTTGTAGAGCGTCCGGGTAATGGGCAGGATACCGCAGCGGATCTGAGCCTCAAACGGCGTGCGTTTGAGCTGGCCCAGTTGTGCCCGTGCTTGCGCATCCCACTGATCCTCTGCCTTGGGCTGATAGACCGGGTGCATGGTGGTGATGACCTGGGACTTGAGTACCTCGCCCCATTGGTCGAGAAATTCGCTTAAAGGGATGTCCATCGTCTGTCCTCCATGGGGAAGGCAGACGATCCCCGTCAGGGGAACGAATGCCTCCCCTGATCGGGTTGTGTTTGAGTTCGTTTAACCGAGATAGCCGAGCCGGATCCCTTCCAGGATCCGTTCCTCCAACGCCTCTTCCTGCCAACTGATCTTCCAGGCCTGCCGCAGGTGCGGATTGCCGAAGGAATAGAGCCGCTCCGGTTGCAGGACCTCGTCCCATAACCAGTCGCGCCACTGGGGTTTCAGCGGCATGGTGGTGCTGTTGTCCAAGCGATGATAGGCCTGCTGCTTGACCGCTGGCATGTCCTCGCCGAAGACGATGACCGAGCAGGCGGTTTCGGTGTGCTGGGCCTTGCGTTCGAACTGCTCGGCACTGATCAGCACCTTGTTGACCACATCGCCGATCTTCCGCGCCCGAATGGAGCGGATGGTGCCCGGGGTGCGGCCCAACTCCAGGGGAGTGGGTTCGATCCCGGAGATCCGGCTGAAACCGCCGTTGTAGAAGTGGGCCGAGGTGGCCTGGATCTGGGCCGGGCTACCGACCAGACTGAGCAGATAGGCCCGCGCCTGATCCGCCTCGATGCTGGCGATGAGGCCGTCACAGTAGGTGACAAAACTGTTGCTGCGGATGGTGAGATAGTCGTGCATGATGCCTCCTGAAAAAAAAGAGGGAGACATCCCCACCGGGGAAGACTCCCCCATGGGTTGGTGTGATAGAGGATTACAAAACTCAGCGGATGATCAGCATTTCGGCCTTGGCCATGTCGATGGCCTTGACCGTGGGCTGGTACAAGTCACGGGTGGTGACCATGGTGTCGCCGCTGTTGTTCTCGGCTATGGAATGTATTTTTTCGGTCTTGTGGACCACGCCCTTGATCACCAGTCGGTGGCCGTCCATCTCGATCTCGCCGTTCATGTATCCGCCGGCGAGCATCAGGGCCAGGTGGCCGTTTTTCAAAGGAGCCAAAGGCCGGATGGAATGGCACTGTCCGGGCGCCAGATCATGGGTGAGCAGATCCGCCAAGAGCCCGCTCTTGCGGACTAGGGGGATGGCCTCCCGTGGATCGATCCGGCTGCACGTGAAGGTGCAGGGATGTTTGGGCGCAGGTATTGTCAGCCGTTCGGTGCAGATGGCCAACTGCGGAGCCGTGGCCAGAAAGATCTCCGGCGCCATGGCGGCGATGCAGTTCAGCTCCTGCTCCATGTGGGCAGCTTTGGCCTTGGTCACCAGCGAGCGTTTCCGCCCGATCACCAAACACTGATGGAAGATGTGAAACTCCTCTTCCGGAAAGGCGTAGACCTGCAGGCCCGAGAAATGCCGTGCCAGGACCGGTGCGCAGGCGGCCAGCACTGTGTAGGGAACAACCAGCACCAGCCAGCCGTCCTTGTGCAGGGTTTCCTGGAAGCGTCTGAGAAAGAGTGCTTCCAGTCGCTGGGCCTGGGCTTCCGGCTCCAGACTGTAGTCATAGGGTGGATTGAGGTAGAGTAAGCCAAAGGCTCCGGGCGAAATCCGCATCTCCACCAGGGCGTCGCCCCAGAGCAGATGGTGGATGCGTGTTCGTGCCTCGGTGGCCCGATCATGATCCAGTTCAATGCCATAGGTGATGGCGCCTGTTCCTTCTGCCAATGCTGCAAGGGTTTGGCCTTGGCCGCAGCAGGGGTCGAGAATGCGGGCGCCTTCTTCAAGATCAAGTAGTTCTTTGAGTTGGCCTCGGACGCTCTCCGGTGTCGGATAAAAGCCGGCCTTGGCCTGTGAACCTAGTCGTGCCATGGTGTTCTCCTGTGGTGGTGTTGTGTTCAGGGCTTTCTCGTGTGTTCGGTTTCGACCAGGAAATGCATCTGAGCTGTTTGCCCGAGCATAAAGCCATCCTGACCCTCTGTTTGGGCCAGGTGCAGCAGGTCGGTCAACAGATCGATGATTCCGGTTTCAAGCGTATCCAGTGGTTCACCCTTGCTCAGGCAATACTGATCAAGTGCCTGCCGGGCGGATTCGGTGCGTCGTGTCATGGTTGTTCTCCTATCGTTCTTTCGCAAAAGGGCCTGAACCCCACAGATGTGGAGTTCAGGCATGGGGTGTTATGGTTGCAATCAGTGGCAATCAGAACGGTACGTCGTCGGAGGGAGGTGGTTCCTGGCCGTCTTCCGGTGGGACCGGAATATCGGTTCGTTCGCCGCCGCCCAGCATCTTCATCTCACGGGCAATGATCTCCGTGGTGAAGCGGGTGACACCTTCCGCGTCCTGCCATTTGCGAGTCTGCAAACGACCTTCTAGGTAGACCCGGGAGCCTTTCGAGAGGTACTCGGAGCAGATCTCAGCCAGCCGGCCAAAGGCAACGATACGATGCCCTTCGGTCGATTCCTGCGGCTTGCCTTCGTTATCTTTCCACCGTTCGGTGGTGGCGATGCGAAAGGTAGCCACGGCGACCTGAGTCTTGGTGTAGCGGGTGTCAACGTCTGCGCCTAAATTGCCGATGAGCATGGTCTTGTTCAACATGGTGGTTCTCCTTATGAAATGAAGTGATTGCTCTCCCCACCATGGGGAGAGATTTGGGCTTGTTGTGCTTGGGAAGCAAAGGATTAGGCGGCTTTCTTGATCTCCAGGAAGGTGTAGGAACTGCTCTTCTGGAAATCATTGAGCGAGTGGCCGTAGCCCTGGAGGAACTGGTTGAGTTGGTCCGAATCCAATGACTTCCTGGTGCGAACCGCCTTGCGCAGCAGATGGCCGTAAGCCTTGAGCGGACCGCGCTGGGCCACGATGGCCAGCAGGTTGCTCTTGC
>JAUWAH010000234.1 GCA_030602145.1 Desulfobulbus sp. | reverse complement strand
TCGGGCAGATGGGAACAGGCCCCGCGAAGGCTGGCGGCGGTGGCCTCGATCAGCCGGTCGCCGGCCGCATAGCCGTGGGCCAGATTGATGGCCTGGAGATCATGGATCTGAAAGAGCAGCAGGACGCCCCTGGCTCCTTGTCCTGCCCCCTCAAGTTTCGTCTTGACCTGGGCCTCGAAGAATCGGCGGTTGCCCAACCCTGTCAGCGGATCCTGATAGGCATTCTGCCTGAGCCCATCGGCAATGGCTGCCTGTTCGTCGAACATTTCCCGCAGCCGTTCGGTTGTGCGGTTCATGGCCATGACCACCCGTCGCAGCTCCCTGGTGCGCGGCAAGACCGTCTGGATGTGGAAGCGGCGGTCGCACAGGGCCTGGGCCTGGGTTTCGACCTCGGCCAGGGGGCGGAGCAGGCGCCGCAGGCCCAGGCTGCCCAACAGGGCCACGGCCACAGCGACGACGCCGAACCAGAAGGCGGCTGTCAGGGCCGAGTGCCAGAGGGTCCGGTAAGCGTAGCCGGGATGGCTTTGCACCCAAACCGAACCGGTTTGCTGCCAGCCGTGCATGATCAGGGCATCGGCCTGTGGTCCGGTCAACGGTGTCAGGTGGATGAACCAGGCCGGCACACCCGAAACCAGAATCTCGCTGTGTCGATCGATAAGCACCTGGCCCTGTACGTCAACGACCCGGATGTGTTGGTAGTAACCCCGGTCGAACAGGGCGTTGACCATTGCCTCCATGGCCGCGATGTCCGTCCCCTTGGTCAGCGTGCTGAGGGTGAGGCCAAGCGAGGTGGCGGTGTCCTGGGCGTGGGAGGCCATCTGATCGACAAGAAAATCCCGGGTGCGTTTGTGGTCGCCCAGCCACAGTCCAGCACACAGGCAGATCAGGGTGATCAGGGAGAAGAGCAGGAGCTGTCGGTACAGGGTCATGGTGTCTCCTCGTTCTGTTCTGTCTCGCCGGATATTCTATCCAGCAGGTCGCTCCAGCGGCGCAGACGGTCGCTGCTGCCGATCCATTTGCCCCTGCCGCGCTGCTTGGCCAGCCACAGGCCGGCACCGTTGATGCTGTAGACCGGCAGCAGGTCGGTCCGCTGCGAGGAGGGCAGGATGGCCCCGATCAGGTTATCGAGCACCAGGGGCTCCGCACCGGGCGCGGGGGCGTAGGTCAGGACCATGTGGGCCTGGTTGAGTCGCAGGGCCTTGACATAGGTCAGGGTCAACCGCTCCTCGGCAAGGCCGAGCCTGATCAAGGTGAAGTATTTGGCGATGGCAAAATCTTCGCAATCGCCGCCGTTGCTGGCGACGAACTCGGCCGGTGTGGACCAGTAGTCGGGTTGCTGCCAATGGAGGGCATCGTCGACAAAGCGCATGGTGTTGAAAAACCGGTTGACCGCCTCAAGTTTATCCCGGTCGTTGCCGCCGGCGGTTCGGACCAGATCCTGCCAGGCGAGCAGCCGGATGCGGGCCTCGGGGCCGAATTGTTTTTCCATGCGTTGCAGGGTGGCTTCGCTGACGGTAAACGACTCGTCGGTCAATACCGGGAGTGCTGCGGCCAACAGGGCAATCAGAACCAAGAGGCAGGCCGGCAGCGGCAAACGCCGGTTCAAGCGGTTGCCGGCGGACATGGAAAAACCGGAGTGCGATGGCAGACGACGCAGCGGCGGGCAGGAATCGGAGAGTGTAGACGCGCCATCGCCTCGAGTTCGGGAAAAGGGGCGCGCCCCGTCCGCTGTCGAAGCGGGCGGGGCGCCAGAGCAAGATGTGGGGAAATTCGCCGGTTGATATCAGGATTGTTTGTTCGCCTGGTCGGCTGGGGTCACCGTGCCGTAATCGTCCTCGACCGATCCCTCGGTCGGCCATTGCAGGTTCAGGGAGGGGATCAGTTTGCCGGTCCCGTTGAGGATGCGGTATTGGGCATACAGTCCCTCGTACTCGGCGCCGATCAACTGCCGGGACGAATCGATCCGCTCGGCTTCGGCATCCAGGACATCCAACAGGGTGCGCTGGCCGATGTTCCACTGTTTGGTGTAGGCGGAAGCGGTCTTGGCGGCAAACTCCTGGCGCTGTCTGAGGTAGTTGATCTTCTTGTTGGCTGCTTCGTTCGCCTGCCAGGAGAGGCGGATGGATTCGGCTACCTGGCGGTGGGTGTGGTTCTTGATCTCCTGGGCCTCGTTGATCAGGTGGACGGTCTCGGTCTTGCGGGCCTCGTCTCTCCAGCCATTGAACAGGTTGTAGCGGAAACGGAGGAACACCCGCAGATCCTCGCGCTCCTCGCCGTCGTAGTAGGAACTGAAAGAGGTCTCCTCTTCCCAGATCTTGTCCATCTCAAAATCGATGATCGGCATGAACGGGCTCTTGGCCACTTCGTCCTGCTTGCGGCGGGCGTCCAGATCGGCCTGGGCCGACTTGAGCTGGGGATGTTGGGCCAGAGCAATCCGCTCGGCCTCCTCCCGGTTGGGGGGCAGCAGGGCCGACGGACTTTCCGGCCTGTTGAGCCGCTGCGGCGCATGACCGACCACCGCCGTGTAATTGGTATGGGCGTCAAACAGGTTCTGCTCGGCGACCACCAGGTTCGATTGGGCCAGGTTGAGACGACTCTGGATCTGATCCATGTCGGCGATCCGGTCGACCCCCGATTCGCTGCGCAGCCTGATCTGGTCGGCGATGCGTTGATGCAGGGTCAGGTTTTCCCTGGCCAATTCGACGATGGCTTGATTCTTGAGGACTTCCAGGTACACATTCACCGCCTTGAGGGCGGTGCTGTCGGCGGTGGACCGGACCACATAGGCCTCCGATTGGACACGCGCCTTTTGCCTTTCCACCTCGTTGACGGTGGAAAAGCCGGCAAACAGGTTCTGGCGCAAGCCGATGCGCACCTGCTGGGGATCGAGATCGTCATCGAACGGTTTGTCGACATAATCCTTGCCGGCGCCGGCTTCGAGGTCGACGCGGGGGAAAAAGCCCGAGCGGGCCTGGCGGACCTCCTGGTCCCGGGCCAGCCGGTTGTGGGCCACGGAACGAATGTCCGGGTTGGTGGCGAGCATGGTTTGCACGGCCTCTTGCAAACTTTCGGCCTGGGTGGGCGCGCCGGAGGCGATGCCGCCCAGCAGGGCCAGAGTGACAATGGTGCGGAGCTGTTTGCGGGTCATGGTGGATTCCTTTCCAATTGTTGAACTATATCAGGGGGGTGGTCAAGGAAACATTTTATACAGGAATCCGTCGTGGATGGGGAGTTTTTTTTTAGGAAAGGCTTTTAATTCCCGGTCGGGGGGGATGGCTTGGTCAGGCGGGCGTGGAGGAATGCCTGGAGTTGATTTCGGACTTGAGGGCCCGGGCCAGGTCGTGCAGGGAATAGGGTTTCTTGATGAATTGGTTGATACCGAGACGGGCGGCCCGGTCGATGTCCTCGGCGTTGGAGTAGCCGGTGGTGACGATGGCCTTTTGGCCGGGCTTGACCTCGAGGATGCGCTTGTAGGTTTCGCAGCCGTTGATGCCCGGGTCCATCACCATGTCCAGGATCACCAGGTCCACCGGGTTGCTCTTGACATATTCCACCGCCTCTTCGCCGGACTGGACGGTGAGCGGCCGGTAGCCGAGCCGGGTGAGCAGGCGGCTGGCAATATCCCGCTGGCTCTTCTGGTCGTCAACCACAAGGATTGTTTCACCGTTGCCCTGGAAGTGAGCAATGGTCGGCGCCGGCGGGACAGATGGGGCCGTACCGAACCTGTCGGCCGGGAAATAGAGGGTGAACAGCGTTCCCCTGGCGCTGCTGGTGACATCAATGGAGCCGCCGTGATCGTGCACCGTGTTCCAGACCACGGCCAGGCCGAGACCGGTGCCGCTGCGGCCCATCACCTTCTTGCTGTAGAAGGGGCTGAAGATCTGGGTGATGTCCTGCGGTGAGATGCCGGGGCCGTTGTCCTCCACCGAGATGGTTACATATTCGCCGCGCTCGACGGTCTCGTAGCCGTGGTGCGGTGTCGTCAGGGTGACATTCCTGGTGGCGAGGATGACCTGACCTCTCTCCTGGATTGCCTCGGCGGCGTTGTTGACCAGGTTCATGATGGTTTTGCCCAGGTGCATGGCCGAGCAGTTGATGTTGTGCAGCTTGCCCTCCAGATAGGGGGTGACCTGCACCTCGGGAAAACGTTGGCACAGTTCCCGGAACTCCACCGAGCCGAGGTAATCGGTGATCAGGGTGTTGGGGTTGTGGACTTCCTTCTTGCAGGTGGCGCCCCGGGCCACGGTGAGCAGGTCGTTGACCACCGCTGCGGCCCGTTTGCCTGCCTCGCGGATCATCGCCAGTTCTTCCCGGTACTTGAATTCTTCGCCCAGATCCATGAGCAGCAGTTCCGGATAGGTGATGATGCCGGCCATGATGTTGTTGAGGTCATGGGCAACGGAGCTGGCCATGAGGCCAAGGGATTCCATCCTTTTGGCATCGGCCAGCTTTTCCATCAGGGCAATTTTTTGCTGCAGGGCGATCTCGCTGTCGGTGACGTCGCGGATGGCCGCCACCTGAACCTGGCGACCCTGGAAATCGATCTGTTTGACCCGAAATTCCACCGGAAAGCTGGAGCCGTCCTTGCGGATGCCGCGCGCCTCGAAGGGACCCACCGTGTCGGGCTCGTCCGGGGTATTCATGGCGCGGATGGTGGTGCGGTCGAGGAGAATGTCGAAGATCTGCCGGCCCAGCAGTTCAGGTTCCTGATAGCCGAACATGCTGCAGAGCTGGTTGTTGGCCAGCAGCAGCTCGCCCCGGTCGTAGATGATGATACCTTCCCAGGTGGCCTGGGCCAGTTGGCGGAATCGTTTTTCGCTGTTGAGCAGGTCCTGCTTGAGCTGCTTGTGCTGGATGGAGCGGGCGAGGGTGCGGATCAGTCGATCCGGGGGGCAGGGTTTGCGGAGAAAATCATAGACGCCCAGCCGCAGTGATTCCACGGCATTGTCGATGGTGGCGTTGCCGGTGAGGATGA
>JAUWAH010000466.1 GCA_030602145.1 Desulfobulbus sp. | reverse complement strand
GGGGTGGGCTTTACCTTCCTTGTTCATTGGATCGCCCGCGATCTCAAGCCCCAGTTCCGGGTCTCCACCGAAGAGCCGCTGGCCGATGCGGCCTGGGTCCTGGCCGGGTTGGCTTCGTCGCAGATGCAGGGCGGAGCGGTGGATGTGGCCCCGTTTCGCCGCATGTTCGATGCCTTACCCAGGCCCATGCCGCCGGCCCCCATCTACGATTTCATCAAAACCACCATGGATCTGCGGGTCTACGTCACCGACGCCTTCGGCACGGTGCTTTTCGATTCCGCCGGCCTTGACGAAGGGGAGGATTATTCCCGCTGGAACGATGTGCACCTCACCCTCCAGGGGCGCTATGGCACCCGCACCACCACCGACCTGCGACTGGAGCAGCAATCAAGCATCATGTATGTTGCCGCGCCGATCATCCACGAGGGGGCGGTTGTCGGGGTGGTCAGCGTGGGCAAGCCGTCTCGGGCCGTGAATACCTTCATCGACAAGGCCCGGGACAAGATGGTCGAGGGCGGCATGATCACCTTTGCCGCCGTGGTCATCGTCACCCTGATCACCTCGGCCATGATCACCCGGCCCATTGAGCGCTTGACCGCCTACACCAGGGCGGTGGGCCGTGGCGAACGCATCGCCGCACCCCGACTCGGCCGCGGCGAGTTGGGGCAACTGGGCCGTGCCTTTGAGGAAATGCGTACCGCCCTGGAAGGGAAGCGCACCATCGAGCAGTATATCCAGACCCTGACCCATGAGATGAAAAGTCCCCTTGCCGCCATCCAGGGCGCGGTGGAACTGCTGCGCGAGCCCATGCCCGCGGAACAGCATGCACGGTTCTGCGAGAATATCGACAGCGAAAGCAAACGGATGCACCGGTTGATCGAGCGGTTGCTGCTGCTCGCCTCCATCGAGCAAACTTCGGCCCTGCACCGATCCGAGCCGATGGAGTTGACCGACCTGGTGCGCCGGGGCATGGCCGCGTTGACCGGACTTGCCCAAACCAAGGCGGTGGACATGTCCCTTGTCGGTACGGCCTCCGTCACCGTGCGGGGCGACGCCCTGTTGATGGAGACAGCCGTGGTCAATCTCCTCCAGAATGCGCTTGATTTCGCTCCCCGCGGCAGTCGCGTCGAGGTGGCCATCCATGCCGGTGCCGACGGGGCGACATTGACCGTGGCCGATCGGGGACCCGGCATTCCCGCCTATGCCATCGAGCGGGTATTTGAGCGGTTTTATTCGCTGAAAAGACCCGATACCGGGAAAAAAAGCACCGGTCTCGGCCTGAGTCTGGTCAGCGAGATCATGGCGCTCCATGGCGGCGGGGTCTGCCTGGAAAACCGGGACGACGGCGGCGTCCTCGCCACCTTGACCTTCCCCGCCTGACTTCTTCGCTTCACCTGCCCTTCCTTCTTTTTCATCCCTTCTTCACCGTGGTTTCACGGTCCGTTCACCATGGCCTGGTAGGGTGTCGGCATGTCAACACCTGCTTATACATCATGCCATGGAGGAACTATGAACGAACAACGCTCAGCGGTACAGCCGGAACAGGAAAACAGTCGAACAGCGGTCGCAGCCCGTCTCCGTCTCAAGGAAAAGTTTTGGGAAGGACCCGTGGTCAAGGGCTTGCTCATCTTCCTGCTCGTCCTGATCTTGCAGATTCCCATCTTGTTCATCGACGGTGTGATCGGCGAGCGGAGCCTGAGGAGTCGTCAGGCCACGGAAGAGATCGCCTCCAAGTGGGGACGGGAGCAGAAGATCGTCGGTCCCGTTCTCACCGTGCCGTACGAACGCAGGGTGGAACAGGAAAAGGACGGGCAGAAGGTCGAAACCCGGATCGTCGAACAGGCCCGTTTCTTGGCGGAAGAGCTGCACATCGACGCCCGGGTGGAGAGCAGCCTCCGGCATCGGGGCATTTTCGAGCTGCCGGTGTACCGGGTGGAACTGGCGATGACCGGTTGGTTCCGGCAGCCGGATTTTTCCCTGCTCGGCATCGAGCCCAGCCGCATTCTCTGGGACCGGGCCAGCCTCAGCCTGCTGATTGCCGATCCCCGCAGCATCACCAGCCAGGTGGCGTTGTTCTGGAACGAAGAGAAGCTGGAGGCGCAGCCTCTGTCGAGCAATCTGTTGGATGGGAGCAAGGGCATCGAGGCGCCGCTCAAGATGGCGCCCGAGGCCGGGCGGTACGCCTTTTCCTGCAGCCTCTCGCTCCAGGGCAGCAGGGGGCTGTATTTTGCGCCCATGGGCCGCAATACCGTGACAACGATGCAGGCCAACTGGCCCAACCCAAGTTTTCAAGGCGATTGGCTGCCGGTGGAGCATGCGGTCGATGCCAAGGGGTTCCAGGCCACCTGGCAGGTCGCTCTCTTGGGAAGCAAAATGCCCCGTCAGTGGATCGGTAACGGCCATGCGGTCAAAACAAACACAATGGAGATCTTCGGAGTCAACTTCCACCAGCCCGTGGACGCCTACCGGATGGCGGAGCGCAGCGTGAAATACCAGCTTCTCTTCCTGGTGCTGATTTTCGCCACCCTTTGGCTCATGGAGGTGCTGACCAACCTGCGGCTTCACCCCTTTCATTACCTGCTGGTGGGCGCCGGGATGTGCCTGTTTTATCTGCTGGAGCTGT
>JAUWAH010000134.1 GCA_030602145.1 Desulfobulbus sp. | reverse complement strand
CGCACCGCCATTCGCCAGGGGGCGGCCAGCGTCCCCTGCGCGTACCGGCGCGACGAGGCCAACATGCCCGGGTCGCGGCGCGAAGTGACCAATGCCCGCGAGGAGGGAGTGGATTTTCTGTTCAACCGGCAGCCCATCGGCATCCTCGGCGAGCAGCGGGTGGAGGGGGTGGAACTGGTGACCACCGAATTGGGTGAACCGGATGGCGGCGGCCGGCGGCGGCCGGTGGTCGTTTCCGGCAGCCAGATGACCGTGGCGGCGGATATCGTCCTGATCGCCTTCGGCTTCCGACCCAATCCACCCGCCTGGCTGACCGCCCACGGGGTGACGCTCGACGAACGGGGCAGGGTGGCGGCCAGGGAATCAGCCCCTTTCCCCTTGCAGACCAGCCATCCGAAGATTTTCGCCGGCGGCGACATGGTGCGCGGCTCCGATCTAGTGGTCACCGCCATCTGGCAGGGACGCCAGGCCGCCAAGGGCATTCTCGCCTATCTGGGCGTGGAGTGACTTGGCGCCGCTATTCGATTGCCCCGACTCAAGCTGATACGGCCTTTGTGCTGCCCGGCTAGAATGGTACTTTCGGCAAGGGCGAGGGCGGTTGGGCCGGATGCAGTTCCTCGATTTTCTCCGGTGCTGCTGCCAGCACCACAAGATCGACCCTCCGGTTCTGCCTTCTTCCCGCCTCGGTGATGTTTTCGGCGATCGGTCGATATTCGCCGTAACCGGTGATCGATATCTTGTCCGGATGCATGCCCAGGCGATCCATAAAATGGCGGGCAAGACCGGTTGCCCGAGCCGTCGACAACTCCCAGTTGGATTGAAACGTTGCCGAATGAATCGGCATGTTGTCGGTGTGCCCTTCGAAACTGATCTCGTTGTCGTAGGGCTGAAGCATTTCCCCGATGTCGGTCAGGATGTCAAACGCCGCCGGCTTCACCACAGCGCTGCCCGAGTCGAAGAACCCCGCCTCCTTCAGACTGATGACCAGTCCCCTTGTACTGATGTCGAGGGTAACCTTGTCCTGCGCCTTACTGGCGACCAGGTGCTTCTCAAGGGTGATCAGCATGGCCTTGAATTCCTTTGCCCCCGCCATAATTCCCGCCGAGCCCTTGCCTTTGCTCTTTGCTTCCCCAGGTGCTTTCGGTTGTTCTTTCATCGAGGGGATGGGCAACGCGTTCGTGTTCGGCAGCACCTGAGGCTTACCGGCCGTCATGCCAGCGGTGATGCCGAATGCGGACCGATAGGAGGCAGCCACCTCCTCGACTTTCTTCTTGTCGGTCTGCGACATGGCGTACAGGGTGACAAATACAGCGAACAGCAGCGTGATGAAGTCTGCATAGGACACCAGCCAGCGTTCGTGGTTTGGTGCCTTTTCCGGTTCTTTTTTCCTGGCCAGTATTACTTGCTCGTTTCTTCATCAACAGTGACGGACGGTTTGTCGCCGCCGTGGCCGCCCAGGTACGATTTCAGCCGCTCTTCAATGAAGCGGGGATTTTCGCCGTTCTGGATGGCAACGATGCCGGCGATGATGATTTCCTTGCGGACCATCTCATCCTTTATTCGGTGTTTGATCTTGGTGGCTGCGGGCAGGCAGAGGATATTGGCAGTGATCAATCCGTAGATCGTAGCCACAAACGCCACGGCGATACCGGCACCCAGCTTGGACGTGTCTTCCAGATTGCTCATGACATGGATCAGGCCAAGCACCGCGCCAATAATGCCAATGGTCGGGGCATAACCGCCGGCGGCTTCGAAAAACTCGGCGCTCATCTTGGCATGCTCCTCTTCCACTCCGAGTTCGATCTCCATCAACTCTTTGATATCCTTGGGCTCCACCCCATCGACCGACAGGGATATCGCCTTCTTCATGAACCGGTCCCCATGGCTCTGGGCATCCTGCTCCAAGGCGATGATGCCGTTTTTCCTGGCTTTGGCCGCATACCCGCAGATTTCAGCAATGAGGTCATCGTTGCTTGGCGACGTGGTCAAGGTTTTTTTGATATCCTTGAAGGCCCCCATGACGACATCCAGGGGGAAACTAATAAAGGCGGCACCAAAGGTGCCCCCCAATACGATCAGGGCGGCGGTGGGCTGCATCAAGGCGTTCAAGTGCAATCCTTCCAAAGCGGCGCCACCGATAATGGCGCCAAGCCCCATGGTCAAACCGATGAGTGTTGCTATATCCATATATTTCAACCGTATTTAAACAATAAGGTTACAGATAATTAGTGAGCAAGAGTGAATTGAAGTGACATTGAGTAGCATCAATCTACAATATAAAATACCAAAACTTTAACTGTGGTTAATTGATAAAGTTGAAAATTTTTTCATTTTCTACATAATTTCTATGTTCTTCTTTTTAAGAATTCAACACCTACAGGAATGGACGATGAAATGGCAACTGCCACTATTACCAGTTCAAAATGATTTTTTATTAAAGTTATATTGCCAAAATAATAACCGGCAAAAATGCAGATAAATACCCACCCAACCCCACCGAGGATGCTGAATGGTAAAAAAACACGCCATCGCATCTCGGCCATGCCGGCCACGAAAGGAATATATGTTCGCAAGAAGGGGACAAAGCGGCACAGAGTGACCGCCTTGGCGCCATGCTGTGCATAGAAAAAATGGGCTTTCTCCAGGTTTTTCTTGTTGAAAATCCGGCCATCGCCTTCGGAAAACATTTTGTGCCCGAACCAAACGCCAATGAGTCGGTTGAAATTATCGCCTAGAATTGCCGCCAACGGGAATAGGGTCAACACAATGGACAGTTCCATTGCATCCGTGGCGCATAACGTCCCGATGGCGAAGAGCATTGAGTCTCCTGGAAGAAAAGGCGCTATCACCAAGCCGACTTCGCAGAAAATAATCAAAGCGATCACCCCGTAGACTACCATGCCATGGGTGTGTACGAGCATGGCGAGGTGGTGGTTAAAATGCAGAATTAAGTCGATCAACCAACTCACGAAGTTCATTGTTACCTCAAAAGGGGGAAGGGATGATGGGAACCTGAGTCCAAGTTGCGGCCCCGGTCGATCTCGTGCCCGGAATAGGATCGAGTTTCCGAGCTTCCTGTTGGTCTCTGCACAACATGACTTGCCTCAAGGCATCCTCATGGTATCAAAACAACAAGGGATCGCTTTGTCCTTGATGGACAGGGACGTATCGAGATCAAAGCTCGACCTGGTTGCCGAGTTCCACCACCCGATCAGGTGGAACCTTGAAGAATGACGTGGCATTCCAGGCATTCCGGGACATGAAGATAAACAGATGCTTTCGCCATCGAGCCATGGGGGAGCTTCCCGTGGCGAGGAGCGTTTCGCGGCCGAGGAAAAAGGAAGTTGTGTAGATATCGAGCGGTAAGCCTTTTTCTCCGAGCAGTTCCATTAATTTGGGCAGGTCAGGACTTTCCATGAATCCATAATGGGCCTTGATCCGATAAAAACCCTGGCCCAGATCTTCCATGTCTATGCGCTCCCCGGCAGGGACCGTGGGGGTTTCCGCAGAGAGTATGGACAGTATGAGTACACGTTCGTGAAGAGCCTCGTTATGTTTAAGATGATGCAATAAGGTGTGTGGAATGCCCGTCGGGTTGATCGACATGAAGACAGCCGTGCCGGCAGTCCGCTGAGGACTGTATTTGGCGAGATCATTGAGAAAGACATCGACCGGCATCCGCATCATTTCATAATGCCTGGCCAGCAGGGCGCGACCATCGCGCCAGGTGATCATGGCGACCAGGATCACGGCGGCGATACAGATGGTGATCCAACCGCCATCCGCCACCTTGAGCATGTTGGCCGCCAAAAAAGAGGTGTCAAAAAAGAGAAACAGCCCAACCAGGGCGATGCTCTGCCACAATGGCCAGTTCCACTGAAACCGTGTGACCTGGAAATACATGATCGAGGTGACGGTCATGGACGCTGTCACCGCGAAGCCGTAGGCAGCGGCGAGACGCGACGATTCCTTGAAGATCAGGACCAGGGTCAGACAGGCAATCATCACCAGCCAGTTCACTGAAGGGATGTAGATCTGACCCTTGGCCCTCTCCGAAGTGTGAATGATGCGTATGCGGGGAGTGAACCCCATTTGCACGGCCTGCTGCGAAAGCGAATAGACGCCGGAAATCATGGCCTGAGAGGCAATGATGGTTGAAACGGTGGCCAGGGCGACCAGGGGATAGAGCAATTCCCTCGGGGCAAGGGCAAAAAACGGATTGATATCTGCAATGGTCGGGTTGGCGAGCAGATAGGCTCCCTGACCGAAATAATTGAGCAGTAATCCCGGAAGAACGACAAAATACCAGGTCAGGCGGATGGGCAAGCGACCAAAATGGCCCATATCGGCATAGAGCGCCTCGCAGCCGGTGATGCAGAGGACAACCGATGCCAAAGCCACCGTGCCATGCAGGTGGTTAGCGGCGAAATACTGGAACACATAAGAAGGGTTGAGGGCCGCAAGCACTTCGGGCTGCTTGATGATGGCCAAGAACCCCAAGGCCCCCAGGGTACCAAACCAGACCACCATGACCGGCCCGAAGAACTTGCCGATCACCGCCGTGCCATGCCGTTGGACAAAAAAGAGAGCTGCCAAAATCAGACAGGTCAACGGCACAACGTAAGGAGCCGCCGCGTCGGTGGCCATGTTGAGCCCTTCGATAGCGGAAAGCACGGAGATGGCGGGCGTAATCACGCCGTCGCCATAAAGAAGGGAGGCTCCCGTTGCCGCCAGGATGGTCAGGATCGCCCAGCGCTTCTTGTCGTGTTTCAGGCGGCTTCGGAGCATCGCCAACAGGGAGAAGGTACCGCCCTCACCCTTGTTGTCCGCCCGGAGAACAAACAGAACATACTTCAGGGTGACCACGAACAGCAGCGACCAGAAAACCATGGAAAGAATGCCCAGGATGTTGGCCGGTGAGACCGCAACACTATGGCTTCCAAAGAAGCATTCCTTGATGGTGTACAGGGGGCTGGTGCCGATGTCCCCGAATATGATTCCCAGGGCAGCCAAAGCCAACTGGGCAAAGGGGGCTTGCGGGTGAAGCTGGTGCCGGTCGGGTGGGGACGGTGGGGATGGAACGGTTGCGTCCACGGACTTCTCCTGTTGACAGACCAAGGAACATTCAGCCCCTGGCATTGGCAACCGGAGGCTCTCATGACGCAAGCGAGGTTAGCTGACGGGCTCAGGCTGAGAGATGCCTTACGCGTGTGCGATACGCCCCGGAATGATTGGTTCCCCCGCTCCTGCCCAGGCAGGATTAAGCGTTGTTTGGCTATCGAATGAGAGCAACCGGAATATCATCGCCAAAGCTGTATTCTGTCACTCTTTCCACAACTCGCACTCGACGCAATCAAGTGCATGGAAACAGGCAGGCCTTAGGAATACGGAACCTTTCTCATTTGATAGCTGGGCAAATGTTAGAGCAGATCAATCCAAAGTTCAAGGTTGAAATTTTACCGGATGAGGGGTGGTGAAAGCTTTCGGGATTGTTCCAGCACCCTGACCCGATAGGCGACAATTCGATCGACAACCGTTTCCGCCCTTTCCCGCACAAGGATCCTGTCGCCGTTAATGAGTTCAATGGTGGTGTCCGGCGTTTCTTCAATGCTTTTGATGAGATCGGGATTGAGGTGGAATTCCGTGGCATTGAGGCGAGTGAGCTTGATCATGGCGATGCCATCATGGGGCAGTTGCAAATCGCAGGTTGAAAAAAACAACATAGCGACAACATCCTGCCGGGCTGCCTTCCGGCAGGATGTTGGGCGGGCATTCATCGAGAAGGACATCAACCGGGTGGAACCCGGCATGGCTACGCGACCTGTTCAACCGGCTGATCTACACCACCTCGAACTTGATCAGCGTTTCGTCGGCCTCCACGGCCTGGCCCTTGTTGACCAGGACCTCCTTGATGACCCCGTCCACCGGCGAGGCCACGCCGCTCTCCATCTTCATCGACTCAAGAATCACCAGGTTCTGGCCTCGGAAGACCCGTTCGCCCTTCTGGGCCAGGACATCGACCACCAGGCCTGGCATCGGGCAGAGCAGGATATTGTTGAGCGCCTTGTCCGCCTTGGCGGGCATGTACTGCATCATTGCCCACTCCTTGGGGGTGTAGACCTCGAACAGCCGGGAGATGCCGTTGAAGGAAACGAACATGAACGATTCCTCGAACTGGATCCGGAACCGGTAGACCTGGCCGTTGATGACCAGCTTGAGCCGGCGGCGGAAAAATTCGAACACCGGAATCTCCACCTGGTACATGTTGCCATCCACCCGAATGGTGCAGGTCTGGCCGCTGACCGGCGGCGCCTCCAGGGTGACCTCGAACAGGTCGTCCTGGCAACGGACCATGTACTGCGGCGTGCGGCCCATCTCCCGCTTGCCGCCGATGTCGGAAACCATGTGGCGCATCGATTCACGTACCGCCACCGTGCGGGTATGGTAGATCAGGCCCGCCACCAGGGCCGCCAGCCGCAGGTGCTGGATGGCCGGCGAACGCTTCGATTTGCCGCCGTCGAAATGTTGATCGATGAAGCCGGTGGAAAGATTGCCCTCGGCGAATTCGGGCAGGCAGAGCACACTGGTGACGAAATCGATATTCGTGGACACACCCTCGATGTGGTAGCCGTTGAGCGCCTCGATCAGGGCCCGGCGGGCATCCTCCCGTGTTTTGCCGTGGCAGATCAGCTTAGCCAGCATGGAATCGTAGAAGACGTCGATCTTGC
>JAUWAH010000268.1 GCA_030602145.1 Desulfobulbus sp. | reverse complement strand
ATGGTCGGTGCCATGTTCGACGGCCTCTTGGCCCGTCCTTTGGGGCGGTTGTATGACATCGTCCCCCATGGCGTCCGCCAGGGATTGGTTGACTATATCATGCAGACCGTGAACCGGATGTTGCTCCAAGAGGTGCCCGGGGTAGTCGAGTCGCTCAACATCAGGCGGGTCGTGGCGGACAAGGTCGACTCCCTTGATCTGCTGCAACTGGAACGGCTGCTGCTCTCCATCATGGAGGAGCAGTTCAAATACATAAATCTGTTCGGTGCCTTGCTGGGATTTCTCATCGGACTGGTGAACCTGGCTCTCACCAAGGTCCTCTGAGAGGGCTTTGAGTCGACGAGGTGCATAAACACAACAGCCCCGGCGCATGGATGCGTCGGGGCTGTTGTGTCTCGGGTAAAAGGCAGGAAGCTTAAGGCTGCATGATATGCAGTTCGATCCGCCTGTTTTTCTGCCTGCCTTCAGCGGTGGCATTGTCGGCGATCGGATTTTCGGCGCCCAGTCCCTTGGTGGTCAACCGGTCGGTGGCCACACCTTTGCCGGTGAGGTAGGCGACCACCGCCTGAGCCCGTTGAGTGCTGAGCGTCAGGTTCCGCTTGGCGTCACCGACACTGTCTGTATAGCCGATCACTTCAATATTGAATCCAGGGACTGCGTTGATAGCCGCGGCGACCCGGTCGAGTTTGTTTCGCGAGTCCGAGGTCAGCACGGCGGTTCCGGAGGCGAAGATGACTCCGTCGAGAACGATCCCCTTGTCGGCCGGGCAGCCGAGGGCGTTGACCGTCGATCCGGCGGGTGTGTCCGGACAGAGATCGGCGGAGTCGGCGACGGAGTCTTGGTCGGCGTCGGCGATCGGTTTGGTGGCCGGTTGGGCCGGTGCGATCGCCTTTTGCGGGGTCGCGGCCTCCGCCTGTGGTGGAGCGGTCCCGATCTCCAACTGCTTGCGCAGATCGGCGATGGTGGCTTGGCTGCCGGTCAATTCCTTGATCAGTTGGTCCTTTTCAGACTGGAGCATCTCGGATTTCCTGGCTGCTGACAGGGCTTCCTCGGTTTTGGTCCGGAGTTGGGCCACGGCGTCGGCAGCGGCTTTCTGAGCCTGAACCGAAACGGATTCCATCTGGGCGACCTGATCGCGCAGTGTGGCGATCTGCTGGTTGAGATTAGGTACCAGATCCTGCTGTTCCTGGAGCAGATGCTTGTCGGTCAGTTCCTTGATCCGGAGTTGGGCGGCGGCCACATCGCCCTCCAATGTTTTGACCCTGCCACTGCTTGCTGCCAGCGACTCGGTGCACCGGTGCATCGCCGCCTCGACCTCGGCCGTTTTCTTCTCAGCGGCCTGTTGGGCGGTCTGGGCCGCTGTCAACTTTGCTTCGACCGCAGTGATCTGCCCGGCAAGATCCACGGTCTCCTTGAGCTTGTTCTCGGCCATTGCCAGTGCCGTTCCTTTCTCATCGAGAGCCTTTTTCAAGTTTTCCACGTTTTGGACCAGGGCCTGGGTGGCTGCCAGTTGGCCGGCCAGATCGGAATTTTCCGTCTCCAGTTGCTTGGTCGCCGTGGCGGAGGCTTCTAACTGGGCGAGCACCTCCTGGTGCTTGGCCTGGAGTCCAGCCAGTTCCTCGCCCAGTTTGGCCGCCTTGTCGAGAGCGCTGCTCTTTTCCGCCAGGGTCGTGCTCAACTCTTCGTTCTTTGCCTGCAACGCCGCCATTTCCTTGAGTTTACCCTCGGCCTTGGCGAATGCGGCCGCCTGGTTCTCAAAGGTCTCCTTCATGGTCAGCAACTGGCTGTGATCGGCATGCAGAGCCTCCAGTTGACTGGCCAGGCCAAGGCGATCGTTGCTCAAGGCGGTGGTTTTGGCCTCCAGCTCTTTAACCTGGGCCAGGGCGCCGTTCAGGGAGGCTTCTTTTTCACCGATCTGATTCTGCAGAGCGCTTTGGCTGTCCTGGACTCCTTTCAGGCGCTGTTGTGCATCCGCCGCCGCCTTTTGGGCGGTGGCCAGGGCGGCCTCCAACTCCTCGGTCTTCTTGCGGGCGGCTTGTACCTCCTCGCTGGTACGGCTCTTTTCCTTGCCAGCTTGAGCCAGTTGTTTTTCGAGGTCGGCGACCTGTTTGGTCAGCTGGGACATTTTGGCACCGGTCTCTTGCTTCATCTGCTCGAGTTCCCTGGTCCGTTCATCGAGAAGACCCTGCACCGTGGCAACCGCCTGGGGCTGGGCTGCCATTTCTTCCTTGAGGGATTGGATGGTCTGGGCGGCTTTGGCAAGGGCATCCGATTTTTCAAGCAGCGCCTGTTCGGCGGCCCCCTTCTGGTCGTTTAAGGCTGCGGCCAGTTGCTCTTTCTCCGTGCTCAACCGGACCAAGTCCTCTGCCTTGCGCTCAATCTGGGTCAGGGCATCCTTGGCAGCGGCCAACTGGTCGGCCGTTTCGGCCAATCGTGCCTTGAGTTGGTTCGATTCCCCTGTTTGGGCCTGGAGCTGGTTGTGCAAGGTTTGTACGAGGGATTCTTTTTCCTTGAGGAAAGCCTCCTTTTTTGTTGCGGCGGACTGGAGATCCTCCGTCCGGGCCTTCAGATGCTCCAGGTCCGCTTTCATCTTTTTCAGTTCGAGGGCGTTGCTTTCTTTCTCCGCAATGATGGCTTGAATCCGCTGTTCGCTTTCGGCGCGCAGCACTTCCTTGGCTTTGGCTTCGACGGCGGCCGTTTCCTGAACCTGGGTTTGCAATTGAGCCAGGGCGGTTTTGGTCTGATTCAGTTCAGCAGCGATGCTCTTCTTTTCCCCAGCGAGGGTCTGTATCCGCTGTTCGCTTTCAGCACGCAAGGTTTCCTTGGCCTTGGCCTCGGCGGCGGCTGTTTCCTGCACCTGGGTTTGCAATTGGGTCAGGGCAGTTTTCACCTGTTCCAGTTCGGCGGCGATAGTCTTTTTTTCGGTGACGAGGGCCTGGAGCCGCTGTTCGCTTTCCGTGCGCAGTAATTCCTTGACCTTGGCCTCGGTGGCGGCCGTTTCCTGCACCTTGGCCTGCAATTGTGCCAGGGTGTTCCGGGTCTGTTCCGCCTCGGCTCGGATCGCGTCCCTCTCGGCAACGAGTGCCTTGATCCGTTCGTCGCTTTCCCCCCGTATGGTTTGCTTGGTTGCGACGATGGTGCGTTGAACCTGTTCGAGTTGGGATTGCATCTGCTTCAAGGTCGCCTTGGTCTGTTCCAATTCGGCGGCGATGCTGCCCTTTTCGGCGGCGAGCGTTTTGATCTGGTCGGCATGTTGCTGGAGGAGTCGGTCCTTGGCGGCTGCCGCCGTGGCAGTGGATTCGGAATCGGCCAGCAGGGTCCGATACTTGGCGGCAAGGGCTTCCTGGGCATCGAGCAATTGACGGATCTGGGTTTCCCGCTGGGTAATTTCCTCTTTCAGACGGGCTGGCTCCCCGGCATCGACCGCCACGGTTTCCTCGGTTTGCACCGGTGCTGGCTCGGCGGCCGGTTTGGCGATCGGTTCCGGTTGTGGCTGTGGTCGCAATTCCGGCGGGGTGGGTGCGGTGGTGATCGGCTCGGCCTGGTCGGGGGCAACCTTCTCAGGTGGCGGTGTCGGGACTGCCACCGGGGCCGGGGGATGCTCCTGCTTGCCTTCGGCCTGTTGCTGGGGCGCATGGTGCTGATCACGGGAAGGCGAAATCTGTGTTTCCTTGATCATCTTGCCGTGAAAGCTGGCGAGGACGATGTAGATGACCACGCCGACGATGGAGAGGAGAATCAGGCGAATTTTCATGGTGTGTGCGGTTGGGTAGAGGTCATGGGAAAAAGTTAGGTGTCGTAATCAAGGGGCGTGAGGAAAAGAGTGGCCAGGGGCGGCAGGGTCAGGGACAGACACTGGCTGTAGGTGTGCCACGGTTCGGCCAGAGTGGTGCATACACCGTTGCTGCAGCCGCTACCGCCATAAATGTCCAGGTCGGTATTGATGAGTTCCCGGTAGCGCCCGGCCTCGGGCACGCCGATGCGGTAGTGCTCACGCACCACCGGGGTGAGGTTGCAGACCACGATGATGAACTCTCGGGGATCCTTGCCGGTGCGGATGAACGAGAAAACCGAATTGTCCGAATCGTTGGCATCAATCCAGCGGAAGCCGTTCCAGTCAAAATCAACTTGGTACAGGGCCGGCTCGTGCCGGTACACCAGGTTGAGATCGCGCACCAACCGCTGCATGCCCCGATGAAGGGGGGCTTCCAGGGCCTGCCATTCCAGGCCGGTATCGTGGTTCCACTCCTGCCATTGACCAAATTCGCAACCCATGAAAAGGAGTTTTTTTCCTGAATATCCCCACATGAAGCCAAGGTAGGCACGAAGATTAGCGAACTTCTGCCATTCGTCGCCGCTCATCTTGTTCAGCAGCGATCCCTTGCCGTGCACAACCTCGTCATGGCTGATCGGCAGAACAAAATTTTCGTGGAAGGCATAGAGCATGCCGAAGGTCATCTGGTTGTGATGGAACCGGCGGAAAAGCGGATTCTTGCCCATATAGCCCAGGGTGTCGTGCATCCAGCCCATGTTCCACTTGAGGCTGAACC
>JAUWAH010000394.1 GCA_030602145.1 Desulfobulbus sp. | reverse complement strand
GGTTCAGGCCGCGAGTGGGTGTAAGTAAAAAAATAAAAATGGAGTTACAGCAGGTTCTGCAACTCCATGCTCAATGCTGTGATGGTGCTGGCGAGAGGGTGGGAGTGGGAGGTGATCCCCTGGGTCGCTCGGATAACGCTCTGCCGCAAACCTTTGGGGCCTCCTGAGCACCGACAGGTTTGTCTATTCATTACTTTGAATAAGCTGAATCTTTTAACGTGATGTCGCCATCGAGTCAACTGTTTTTTGGTGGTTTTGTGCCCGGTCAGCGAAAATACATCGTCGAAGCGTTCGGCACCAACGGAAACCACCTGGCTGAATCCTCTCTGGCCGAGCATCGTACAGGGTGTTGGCCTGAACGGTGTGAGGTTTCTGTTAAAATTTGGTTAGGCCGGCAGGTGCTTCTTCTGCTTACAGCGGGAATTCGGTAAGAATGGAGCTTGTGGAAAGAGGAGCAATGGAAGTGATCATTTCCGGTCCTGTCGGCTGCGTGGTTGGGAATCTGCCAATCGTTACAACCTCGTGCAAACTTTGGAAACAGAATGTACCAGAGACAAATGCAAGGCGTTACTGAGCGTGGAACGCCGTGCTCGTGCTTTTTTGCGGGAACGACCATCGTGACAGCCATGTTGTGACAGGAGTGCAAGGAAGCATGAGCAAACGACAACGCGCCATTGACAGCCAGCCACCTCCTCGGGATGTTGAGATACTGCTTGCCGAATTGTCGGCCATCCGGACGGAGATGATCAATGAGGCAGGGCGGTGTCGCGCCCTGCTTGACGAAATCCATCCCAACTATCGCGAGAGCGCGCGCAATCTGCTCCATTATCTCGTCCTGCGCCGACGCGATCTCCGCCCCTTGCAGCAGCGATTGTCAACCCTGGGACTTTCTTCCCTTGGTCGGGCGGAGTCCTGCGTGCTGGCCACGGTCGATGCCGTGCTCGACACCCTGCATCGTTTGGATGACGCGCCCGGTCCTTTGCAGCCCAGGGAGAAGGGGATGGTTCAGTTTGTCCAGGGCGCCGAACTGCTTGCCCGGCATACCGACTGCTTGCTGGGACCGGCCACTCCGGGACGAGGGGTGCGGATCATGGTGACCATGCCCACCGAGGCGGCCCACGACTACAGCCTGGTCCACACCCTCCTCCAGCATGGCATGGACTGCATGCGCATCAATTGCGTCCGGGATGATGCCGACCTCTGGCTGCGGATGATCGAGCACCTGCGCCGCGCCGAGCAGGCCCTTGGCCGGTCCTGTCGGGTGATGATGGATCTCGGTGGCCCTAAGTTGCGAACCGGCAGGTTGGAAGCCGGTCCGGCGGTGCTGCGGGTACGTCCTCGAAAGGATGTGTACGGACGGGTGATTGCGCCGGCCCGCCTCTGGCTGCGTGAAGCCTCGGCGACGGGCATGCCGCCGTCTGCCGCCGATGGCGTGCTGCCGGTGCCGGCGGAGTGGCTTACCCGGCTGCGGCGGGGAAACAGGGTGCAATGCATCGATGCCAGGGGGCGGCGACGGCATATGACCATTGTCGATGTCACCGCCCAGGGCTGCTGGGCGGAAATGGGCAGAACAGCCTACATCATCCCCGGAACACGGTTGCGGGCGCCACGGCCGCAGGGTGGCAAAGGCTGGCACGAGGCGGTGGTGGACGACCTGCCGAGGGCCGAGCGGCCGATCAACCTCCAGCGCGGCGACCTGCTGACAGTGACCGCGGCAACGGTCCCCGGTCGACCGGCCAGCTACGACTCAGCCGGTTCCATCCTGACCCCGGCGATGATCGGCTGCACCGTTCCCGAAATCTTTGCCGATCTTCGGGCAGGGGAGTCCATCTGGTTCGACGACGGCAAGATCGGAGGGGTCATCGAGGAGGTTGAGGAGGAGCAGGTCCGCGTCCGCATCACCCACGCCCGGCCCGGAGGGGAGAAATTGCGCAGCGACAAGGGGATCAACCTTCCCGACAGCCAGCTCGCCCTGGGTGCCCTGACCGCCAAGGACCTCGACGATCTCCGCTTTGTCTCCCGCCACGCCGATGTGGTGGGCCTGTCCTTTGCCAATTCCGCTGCCGATGTCGAGCAGCTCCAGCGCCACCTGGAGGCCTTGGCAGGCCGACAGCCGGCGGTGGTGCTCAAGATTGAAACCCGTCGTGGTTTCGAGAACCTGCCCGCCATGCTGCTGACCGCCATGCAGGCGCCGTGCTGCGGGGTGATGATCGCCCGGGGCGATCTGGCGGTTGAATGCGGTTTCGAGCGGCTGGCCGAGGTGCAGGAAGAGATCCTCTGGATCTGCGAGGCCGCCCACGTCCCGGTGATCTGGGCGACCCAGGTGCTCGAATCCCTGGCCAAGGAAGGCATGCCGTCCCGGGCCGAGATCACCGATGCCGCCATGGGTCACCGGGCGGAGTGCGTCATGCTCAACAAGGGGCCCCATGTGATGACCGCCCTCCAGTTGCTCGACGGGATTCTGCGGCGCATGCAGACCCACCAGGCCAAGAAGCGGGCCATGTTGCGCGCCCTGCGCCTCGCCCATTTCCTGCCCCAGGGGCCATGAATGTTTTATTTTGGTTAAGATTGTGTTATACATGCCGCGAAGCAATGAAAGATCAAGGGGAAAGAATCCCCGTTGGCCCATTGTTCCTGCGGCGGAATGGATCGTATACCCACCAAATCGTTGCCCTGCAACCTCTCTTCCCCGCTGGATAGTTCCGGCTTCGGCTCCGTGGCGCGGAGCCTGTCGCCGGATCTCCGCCGCCTGCTCCTCCTGCTTCTCGCTGCCTGCTACCTGCCGGTCCTCCTGCTCTGGTCGGGCGTCATTCCCTTTACGTATCGCTTCCATGTCCTGTTCCTCGTCCTGGTCGGCCTGTTCATCTTCAGCCGATGGCGGGGGCATGGTCGCCGTGAACTGGGGATAACCCTGGAACATGGGTGGCCGGCACTCCGCTGGAATCTTGTGTTCAGCCTCTTCGGCGCGGTGGCGTTATACTCGGCCTGGCGGGCGGGGGTGCTCACGCCCCGTGGGCACGGCTACTCAACGAGCCATTTCCTTTTTTACATCTTTTTTCTCGGCCCGGCGCAGGAGTTCATCTTCCGGGGCGTGCTGTTTGCGGAAATGAGGAGGTGCCGCACCATCAATGCGGTGCTCATGCTGCTCATTTCGACGGTCTCCTTCTGTTTTCTCCACGTCATCTACCATCATCCGCCCATGCTGCTGATCACCCTGGTCAGCGGAC
>JAUWAH010000320.1 GCA_030602145.1 Desulfobulbus sp. | reverse complement strand
GCAAGAATCGCACCGGGAGCGCGTCGCTCTGAGGTTGGTCAACCGATATTCGGCAGGTTTTCGAGATCTAGGGTGGCGAGGTCACCGAATTTCGCCATCCGCCGAAAATGTACCATTCTTTTCCCTCAATATTCCATTGTTCTTTGTCGAGCACGAGGCTTTTTTTCATGACGTATTCTCAACCCGTTGATTTGGGGTCGATTCTTCCCCTGGTTCGCAAGCCGGGTCAATATGTTGGCGGAGAGCTGCACGCCCAGGACGGGAGCGTGACTCCCGATCAACTGACAGTGTGTTTGATCTTTCCCGACCTATACGAAATCGGCATGTCCCATCAGGGATTGCAGATTCTCTATCATATCCTCAACAGCCGGCCGACCACCGTCGCTCACCGCGCCTATGTGCCGGATGTGGACATGGAAGAGGCGCTGCGCAGCCAGGGCGTGCCGCTCTTCTCCCTGGAAGCCAGGGTCGGCCTGGCCAGCTACGATGTCCTGGGCATCACCCTGCCCTATGAACTCTGTTTCACCAATGTGCTCACCGTGCTTGATCTGGCCGGTCTGCCCCTGCGGGCCGAATCGCGCGGCGATGAACATCCGCTGGTCCTGGGCGGCGGCTCCTGCGCCTTCAATCCCGAGCCGGTGGCCGAGTTTTTCGATGCCATTGTCCTGGGTGACGGCGAGGAGATCATCGCTGAAATCGCCGATCTGCTCGAGTTGGCCAAGGCCGAGCGCTGGCCGAAAGGCCAGATTCTCGAACGGCTGGCTGACCTTGCAGGGGTGTATGTGCCGGCCTTCTTTCAGCCGAGCTACCAGGAAGGGCGGCTGGTCTCCATCGAGGCCCTGCGTCCGCAGACTCCGTTTGTCCGTAAGCGGGTCCTGTCCCATTTGGATGGGGCCGCCGCGCCCAGAAAGCCGCTTGTACCGGTGGTCGAGCCGGTCCACGACCGCTTGGCGATCGAAATCGCCCGCGGCTGCACCCGCGGCTGCCGCTTCTGCCAGGCGGGCATGACCTATCGGCCGGTTCGGGAACGCACCTTTGAGGAGATCATGCAACTGGCCGAAGAGGGTATCGCCCATTCCGGATTTGAGGAGTTGGCGCTTCTTTCCCTGTCCACCGGCGATTATTCCTGTCTGGATATGCTGATGGGTCGCCTCATGGACCGTTTCGCCGATGCCTATGTGTCGGTCTCCATGCCGTCGATGCGTGTCGGAACCTTGACTCCCGAGATCATGGAACAGATCAGGCGGGTCAGAAAAACCGGCTTCACCATCGCACCGGAGGCCGGCACCGACCGTCTCCGCCAGGTGATCAACAAGGGGATCACCGAAGAAGACCTGCTGGCCACCTGCCGGGATGCCTTCAGCCTCGGCTGGAAACTGATCAAACTCTATTTCATGGTGGGGCTGCCGACCGAGAGCGAGGCCGATGTCGAGGGCATCGTCCATTTGGCCAGAAAAGCGCGTGCCCAGGCCGGACAGGGCAAAGGAAGGCCGGTCCAGGTGAATCTGGGTGTGGCCACCTTCGTGCCCAAGCCCCACACGCCGTTTCAATGGGAAGCGCAGATCGGCCTGGAGGAATCACGGGCGCGGATCAACCGGCTGAAACAGATGCTGCCCCGGCAAGGGTTCAAGATCAAGTGGCACGATCCCGAGCAGTCGTTCCTTGAGGGGGTTTTTTCCCGGGGGGATCGGAGACTTGCCCGGTTGGTCGAGACCGCCTGGAGGGACGGCGCCCGGCTCGACAGTTGGACCGAGCACTTCGATCTGGCTCGCTGGCAGCGGGCCGCCACCCAATGCGGGCTCGATCTGGGCCAATATCTCCGTCGGCGGGATCCGGACGAGGTCCTGCCCTGGGACCATCTGCACAGTGGCGTGGACCGGACCTATCTCGCCGCCGAGCGCGGCCGCGCCCTTGATCTCCACTACACCCCCGATTGCCGCACCCATGGCTGCCAGGGCTGCGGTCTCTGCGACTTCACCACCGTGCAGCCGGTGGTCCACGCCCGGCCGGCGGAAGATTCCCGTCCCGCCAAACCGCAGGTACGGGTTGAGACCAGGCCGGGCCAAAAGGCCGTCGCCTACCGGGTCCACTACAGCCGCCTGGGCGACAGCCGGTTTTACGGCCACCTGGAGTTGCTGCAACTGATCTTCCGGACCCTGCAACGCTGCAATCTGCCCCTGCTCTTTTCCAGTGGGTTCAATCCCACTCCCCGGGTGTCCTTCAGCCAGGCCCTGCCGGTGGGGGTTGAGAGCGTGGCCGAATCCTTTGACATGGAATTGGCCCGGCCACTGGCCTCCATGGAAGAGGCCGTCACCCTGCTCAACAGCCGGCTGCCCGCCTCCATCCGGGTAACCCGGGTCACCCTGGCCCCGAAGACCGTGGTCCGCAGCAGCGTCATCAGCTATGTGGTCCGCTCCGGGACCTGGCCGGAGGATGTTCGGCAGTGCATCGAGACCTTTTTAGCCCGGGAATCGTTTGTCATCGAGCGAACCCGAAAAAATCGGCATCAGGAACTGGATCTGCGGCCTTTGGTTCTACGCCTGGAGACCGATCATCAGGGGCAGCTGCACCTCGACCTGCTCGGCCACCAGGGACAGCCGGGAACCAATCCCCGGGAGGTCCTGGAGAAGGTGTTCGGCTTTGGCAAGCGGGAGGCCCTGCTGGCCCGGGTGCTGAAAACAGAGGTCCGGGAAATGTTAACCCCATCTTGAGAATTTTGCAGGATTACTGTAGATAGAGCCGACCGGAGCCTGTCCGGTGACGGATCGATTCCGCCGGGTCCGATGCCGACAGCGCCGCGGCCCGGTGACGGATATCCCTCAGGTGCGGCTGCCCCTGTGAACTTTTGCCCCTGCAAGGAGAGAGTATGAAGAAGATAGTTCTGCGCGAAGACGAGATGCCGACCAGATGGTACAACGTGGTTCCGGATATCCCCGGTGGCCTCCAGCCGCCGTTGGACCCGGAAACCTTGCAGCCCATCGGTCCGGAAAAACTGGCTGCCGTATTTCCCCAGTCCCTGCTCGAGCAGGAGATGAGCCCGGAGCGATTTGTCGACATCCCGCAGGAAGTCCTCGAGATTTACAAGATCTGGCGGCCTACCCCGCTGGTGCGGGCCACCAAGCTGGAGGAGGCCCTGGGCACCAAGGCCAAGATCTTCTTCAAGAACGAGGGGGTCAGCCCGGTGGGCAGCCACAAGCCCAACTCGGCCGTGCCCCAGGCGTATTACAACAAACGGGAAGGCATCAAGCGGTTGGCCACCGAAACCGGGGCCGGCCAGTGGGGCTCGGCCCTGTCGCTGGCCACCTCCAAGTTCGGCCTTGAGTGCAAGGTGTACATGGTGCGGGTCTCCTATGACCAGAAGCCGTATCGCAAATTCATCATGCAGACCTTCGGCGCCCAGGTGGCCGCCAGTCCCAGCCCGGACACCAACACCGGCCGCGCCATCCTGGCCAGGGATCCCGATACCCCCGGTTCGCTGGGCATCGCCATCTCCGAGGCCCTGGAGGATGCCGCCACCCATGACGACACCAACTACGCCCTGGGCTCAGTGCTCAACCATGTGGTGCTCCACCAGTCGATCATCGGTCTGGAGGCCAAGAAGCAGATGGAGATCGCCGGCGAGTATCCGGATGTGATCATCGGCTGCTGCGGCGGCGGCTCCAATTTCGCCGGCCTGCTGGCTCCCTTTGTTCCCGACTATCTGGATGGACGGAAAATCGAGTTCATCGGCTACGAGCCCGCCTCCTGTCCGTCGATGACCGGCGGCAAGCTGGCCTACGACTCGGGCGATGTGGCCATGATGACACCGCTCTTGTACATGTACACCCTGGGCCACGATTTCGTACCCCCCGGCATCCATGCCGGCGGCCTCCGCTATCACGGCATGGCCCCGATCGTTTCCGCGCTGGTTCGCGATGGCATCGTCACCCCCAAAGCGGTCCACCAGATGGAATGCTTCGAGGCCGGTATCTTGTTCGCCAAAACCGAGGGCATCATTCCGGCTCCCGAAACCACCCACGCCCTCCGCGGGGCGATCATCGAGGC
>JAUWAH010000066.1 GCA_030602145.1 Desulfobulbus sp. | reverse complement strand
GTAGTTGGCCTGCAAATGGGCCAACAGTTCCTCGGGAACATCGGCACCCAGGATCAGGTTGACAAGGCGTTCACTCACCTCGGCCAACTGAGGATCGTTTGGAGACAACCCCGCCAGTTCATCGAGCACCAGTTGATCGAGGTGGTTGGCCTTGAGAAAACGGTCATAGCCCCCGGCAGTGACCACGAATCCCAGCGGAACCAACAGATCGGTTTCATGGGCAATCCGCGCCAGGTTTGCCGCCTTGCCGCCGGCGTCTCCGGTGGCGGTGGCAGGCAAATCCGATAGTGCCACCACAGGCGGCAGGTTATGCCGGATCACCGAGGGCCGAAGCACAATGTGAACCTGGGCGTTGATCGCATCGGCTTGCTGATTGAGCAGGCTATAGCGTTGTTCGGACAAATTGTTCAGTGCATTGACCAGGGTTCGGACCTGACCAAATAGCTGCTCATACTGAAAGGCGATATCGGCGGTGGTGAAGGATCGACCGCCGTAATAGAGCATCTCCAATTCGGCTAGGGCACGGAGGGCATTGCGGTTGCCGGCGAGAAACTCCTTGAAGTGCCCGAACTTCTCCACATGCTTTCCCGAGGCTCCAGCCAGCAGGGTGCATCGGTCTCCCTGGGTAAACATCCGTAATAAACCTTTCATTGCCATGCTCCGTATAAGCCATCCGCTTGCGGATTTAAGTATCAACGTACCCGGAATTGTTGTAGCCGCCAATTTGGCTGTCGCTGAAAAATAGTTCTTTTTTTCCTGCTTGACAATGGAATAAGTATAACATATTTTCTGTTCACTATGAAAAATAAATGGATTCTCTTCTCGTACTCGATCCCCGCCACTAACGCCAAGGCACGGATGCGCACTTGGCGGCGCATCTCAGCCACCGGCGCGGCACAACTGAAAACCGGTCTGCAGATTCTGCCCAATCGCGAGGATCTCATGGAGAACATCACCTGGTTGATCGGCGAGGTCAACAGCCTGGGCGGCGAGGCTATTGCCCTGCAGTGCGCCCAAGTCGAAGGCATGGCCGATCAGCAGATCGAGCAACTGTTTCAAGCCCAGATCGATCCTGAGTTCGAACAGATTCAGATTGAAGCCAAGGCATTGCTCACAACGACGGACACCCTGGGGGATGGCGGGAACGTCAAGGAATTGTCGGCGGCGCTGCGCAAGCTGCGCAAACGGTGCGAGGCGGTGCGGGAACGGGATTTTTTCCCCTCTGGAGCGGCAGCCAAGACCCTAAATGTGCTCGACTCCATCTCGGAGCGGCTGCGCAGGCCGGAACAAACTGACCTGCCGATTGCCCGGCTCGATCGTTCGCAGTACCAGAGCCGAACCTGGGTCACCCGCGCCCGGCCCTATATCGACCGCTTAGGTTCCGCCTGGCTTATCCTGCGGTTCATCGATTCCCAGGCCCGGTTTCGTTTCCTCGGTGTCGGGGAAACTCCGAACTTCGACCAGGGTGAGCTACCCTTTGATATGGCCATGGGCGAATTCACGCACCAGGGCGAGCTGATTACCTTTGAGGTTCTGATCCGCGACTTTGCCTTAGATCAACCGGGATTAAGCAAAATGAGCGAGCTGGTCAAATACATCGATGTTCAAGAAAGCGGGCTCCCGGATGATGCTTCTTTGTTCAAAACGCTGCTTGATGGTCTGGTTGCCATTTCCAAGGATGATCATCAGCTTTTGGAGCGCGCTCAACTGCTTTTTGATGCGCTTCACGCGGGTTATGCCAAAAGAGTCCAGGGAGAAACGATATGAACCCTGCCAACTTGACTGCTCTGCCGACGGCCGACACTACCCTGCGCACCCTGTTTTCCATCGGCTTCCTGGCCCGATTCTCCTATGCCCTGGCCAGAAATCCGGTACTGCCGCTCTTTGCTGCCGCCTTGGGTGCCGGTCCGGAAGGGATTGGCTTGGCCGTGGGTATTTCCACGGTAACCGGCATCCTCTTCAAGATGCCCTCCGGAGCCCTTTCCGATGTCATTGGCCGCCGACGGACCATGCTCGCCGGTCTAGTGGTCTTCGGCTTGATGCCGTTTGCCTACCTATTTATCACCCACTATGCGGCCCTGGTGGTGGTGCGATTCCTCCACGGTCTGGCCACCGCCATCTACGGTCCGGTTGCCATGGCGGTGGTGGCTGATATTGCCGGGGCGCGCAAGGGCGAGATGCTGAGCTGGTTTTCTTCGGTGGGCATCGCCGGTACCCTCCTGGGCGCACCGATCGGCGGGTACCTGCTCTTCCTGCTCGGAAGGGAACAGGCAGGTTTGATCAGTTATCGCGCTGTCTTTTTCTGCAGTGCCCTGACCGGCGCGACTGCCCTGGTCCTGGGGCTTCTCACCTTGCGCAATGGCGACAAACCTGCCCAAGGCAAGAGCCTGAGGGAACGATTCCACCTCTTTGCCCAAGGCATCCGCGAGGTGGTGGCCGACAGAAGAGTACTGATGACCTCCTCAATGGAAGGCATCCAGAATATGAGTATGGGCGCTCTGGAGGCCTTTCTTCCGGTCTATGCAGTCACCGTGGCTGGGCTCAACGTCTTTCAGGCCGGCCTGATTTGGGGCGTACAGATCGTGGTGACCCTGATCGCCAAACCGCTGATGGGCAAGGTTTCCGACCGCTGGGGCCGTAGGCCATTGATCGTGGCGGGCATGCTGCTCTGCGCCGTGCCCTTTGCCCTCGTCCCGCATCTCACCGGTTTTGTCGCCCTGATGCTCGCCGGCATGGTCTTTGGTCTGGGCGAGGCCTTTGTCACTTCGTCCTCGGCCGCCCTGGTCGCCGATTTCTGCAAGGCCCGGCATTACGGGGCCGCCATGGGCACCTTCGGCACAATCTTCGACGTTGGCCATGCCGCAGGTCCGATCGTCACTGGACTGCTAGTGGCATCCTTGGGATACGGCGCAGCATTTGCCATCGTCTCAACGCTCCTCTGCGTTTCGATCCCTCTGTTTCTCAACACCGTGCGAGAAGAACCGCAAACGGAAAACTTATAACCTCAACCCAAACCCTATCCACCATATTCTTTAGGAGAAAAATCATGCCTCCCTACGCAAAACACCTTGAAATTAGTCAGCAACGTACCGGCAATGACTACCAGCAAATGCACGACTGGCTGGACAACCATCCCGATCACAAGGCAGCCCGCCACGACCTGGACGCGCTCGCTGCAAACCGGGCCTATGTCAAAGAGACCTGGGGCGAGGAAGCGGTGACCGAGTTCTTCCTCCATGTGGCCGAGGATCTTTTAATGAAGGATATCGCCACGCTTAAAGGGGCAAGCTGTCCTGATGAAGCGGTCCAGCACAGTCTGGAGGTGGCACGCAAGTCGCTGGAGATCGCCAGCCGGGTGAAGATCCCGGTGGACAAACACCTCCTTGCCCGGGGTGCCATCTTCCATGATCTCGGCAAGGCCAAGACCTACGGCATAGAGCACGGCGAGATCGGTGCAAAGATGGCCGAGGAACTTGGGCTAGAAGAGGCTATCCGCCAGATCATCCTCAAACATATCCGCGGCGGATTGACCGAGGCAGAGGCTAAGGAACTGGGGTTGCCGGTCCGAGATTACACCCTGCGTACCCCGGAGGAGAAGATCGTCATCTATGCCGACCGGATGGTGGATATCTATACCGACGGTATTGTACCGGATACGGACGAAACCAAGGCCGAGACCAATTTTGCCGAGATTCTAACCTCCTATGAAAAATACGGGAAGAATCCAACCACCTTGCAGCGCTACCTGGCCCTGCATACGGAAATCCAAGGCTGGATGGCCTGATTGCACTGCCTCCGGAGCCAGCCGGCTCCGGAGGACAACAAGGACTGCAACCATATGCACATCGTTACCCGAGACATCGTTCTTCTCTTTACCACCCGGATCATCCGGCTGTTCGCCTACGGCTTCGTCTCGGTTGTGCTGGCGCTCTATCTCGCCGCCTCCGGTTTGAGTGCAGCGGGCGTTGGGGCCGTTCTCACCGCCACCCTGGCCGGCGACATCTTCGTTTCCCTGTGGGTGACCATGGTAGCCGACCGGGTGGGCCGCAAGAACATGCTCCTACTTGGCTCATTCTTGATGATCCTGGCCGGTCTGGTCTTTCTCCTCACCGACGATCCGGTGTGGATCACCATCGCGGCGATTATCGGTATCGTCAGTCCCAGCGGCGGCGAGATCGGCCCCTTTCTGTCCATCGAACAGGCGGCGCTCTCCCAACTGGTCCCGGACAACCGACGCACCAGGATTTTTGGCTGGTACAATCTTGCCGGATCATTCGCCACCGCCGGCGGCGCCCTGGCGGGAGGCTGGCTGGCTCAATGGTTGCAATATATCGGCTTCAGTGGGTTGGAGGCGTACCGATGGATCATGGGGGGCTATGCCGCCTGCGGCTTGGCGCTGATGCTGCTGTTCGTCTTTGTTTCCCGGCACGCTGAGGTGGTTCCGGTTGCAGGCAACCCAGAAGGCGCTGGGAAACGAACTTTGGGCCTGCACCGCTCAAAATCAGTGGTGTTCAAGCTCAGCTCGCTCTTTGCCCTCGACGCCTTTGCCGGTGGTTTCGTGGTCCAGAGTATGATCGCCTGGTGGCTCCATGTCCACTACGGGGCCGACGAGGGGATGCTCGGCACCCTCTTTTTCGGCGCCAACCTGCTGGCCGGGGTATCGGCCCTGCTGGCGGTTCGACTGGCCGACCGCATCGGCCTGGTGCGCACCATGGTCTTCACCCACATCCCTTCGAACATCCTGCTCTGCCTGGTGCCGCTGATGCCGAATTTCTGGCTGGCTGTTGTCATGCTCCTGCTCCGGGCCTGCATCTCGCAGATGGATGTGCCAGCCCGCCAGTCCTACACCATGGCGGTGGTCGCTCCGGATGAGCGATCCGCTGCCTCGGGGATCACTACGGTGGCTCGATCGGTGGGCGCGGCTGTTTCCCCGCTGCTTGGCGGTCTGCTCATGGCCAGTCCCCTGCTGTTCAGTGTCCCGTTCTTTTTCGCCGGAGGCCTGAAAATTCTGTACGATATGATGCTGTACAAGATGTTCAAGGATATGGGAGAGTAACCAGGAATGGAAATTCGATTTTGTCGTTGCCGAGAGACCTTCTCTAAAAATTCACCTTCAACGAGCCACCCCTCTTCCGAAAGGTGATATCATGCCACTGTTCAAAAAATGGAAAACAGGCGCCGCCTGCGAGTTGCTGCCGACCCTGGACGCTGAACAGACCAACCGATATCGGCGGTTCCGCCGGCTTCTCGAACATAACCGGACCGCTTTGACCCTGCAGGCCGATCTTGAGCAGATCTACTACGACAACCGGCCGTTCGTGCCGCAGGTGGTGGAGAGAAAAAGCCGGCAATTGCTGCTGGAGGTCGACGGCATGGCCCATGCCCTTTCGGGAATGACCGGCAAGGAGTACGAACCACTGTTCGGTGTGCTGCGCAGTATCGAACGATCGGTGAACGAGGAATGGTCAGGGTTGAACCGGCACAAAAGTGACGATCTGGTGTTGTCGTTTGCTCAAATTGGCCTGACGCAGATATCGGTGGTCGGCGCCAAGGCTGCTAATCTGGCCCACATCGGTGCCGAGCTGAACCTGCCAACCCCGACCGGTTTTGCCATCACCACCACCGCCTGCCAACAGTTCCTTGGAGAATCCGGACTGAGCACGGAGATCGACGCGCTTCTGGCAGAACTGGGCGATGATGATCCGGCCCAACTGGAGGCTGTCAGCCGGCAAATCGGCGAACGAATCCTGGCCACCCCCTTGCCGAAGTCCATTGGGCAGGCTGTGACCGATGCAGCGGATATTTTTGCACCGGAACAGCGAGTGGCGGTCCGCAGTTCCGCCATCGGCGAGGATGGCGACATCTCCTTTGCCGGTCAGTACACCTCGGTGCTCAATGTTGCCATCCCTGACCTGTCACGAGCCTACCAGCAAGTCATAGCCAGTCTCTATTCCCCGAGTGCGCTCTCGTATCGCATGCATCATGGCCTGGATGACCGGGAAACACCCATGGGCGTCCTCGTCCTGGCCATGGTGCAACCGCACTACAGCGGCGTGCTCTACACCGCCGATCCCACCGGCGAGGACAGTGAAAGCATCAGGATCAGCGCCGTTGCCGGGCTGGGCGATCAGTTGGTTGGGGGCGATGCCTCGCCGGAACAGATGTTCCGGCTCGATAAAAAGACCCTAGCTGTGCTGGAAGCCAAAGGCATGGAAGGTTCAGCTCCTCCTCAATTCCTCCAGGAACTAGCCGGTTACGCCTTGCGCATGGAGGAGCACTATCAAAGACCACTCGATATCGAATGGGCAGTGGACACTTCCGGTCAACTGTTCATTCTTCAAGTTCGGCCTTTGCTGATTCTGGCTGCCGAGGAACAGGAAAAAGAACAGGAGAGGGTGGACTATCCCGGCCACCCCGTTCTGCTGCAAGGCGGCAAGTGTGCCGCCAGCGGGGTGGTAACCGGACGAGTCCTCCTCAAAACACGATCGACAACGGAAGGGGCCTCGGTTCCGGTTGAACCGGATACCATTCTCGTCGCCCGGACCGCTTCCACTTCGCTCACCCCTTGGGTCAGCAAGGTCAGGGGGATCATCACCGATGTCGGCGGCACCGCCAGCCATCTGGCCTCGGTGGCACGGGAATTCGGGGTTCCGGCCCTCTTTGATACCCAGACCTCCACCACCACCCTCAAGGACGGCGAGACCATCACCCTCTGGGCTAGCCAGGGGCGCGTGTACCAGGGAGCCGTGGAGGAACTGGTCCAGGGAGCACGACAGATTAAACGGCCAATCTTTAACAGCCCGGCCCATCTGCGTCTGCAGCGGTTGCTCGATCTGATTTCGCCGCTCAATCTGACCGATCCCAATTCGGTCGATTTCTCGCCGAATAAGTGCCGAACCGTCCATGACATTATCCGTTACTGTCACGAACTCTCGATCCGCCAAATGTTCAACCTTGGTGAAACCATCGGCCGCACTCGCAACGCGGTGCGACTCAAGGTGAATATCCCCATCATGCTCTTTGCCCTCGACATGGGTGGTGGACTGCGTCCCGGCTTGACCACCTGCGATGAAATCAACGCCCACGATGTATCCAGCGTGCCGTTTACCGCGCTCTGGCGGGGATTCAGTTATCCCGGCATCAACTGGACCAGCGCCATTGCCGTTGGCGCCCAGGATTTCATGTCGCTGATGGCGGCAGGGGTTCGGCCGCAGGACAACAGCCAGCTTGGAGGCGCGAGCTATGCCATCCTGTCCGGCGACTATCTTAATCTGAACGTCCGTTTTGGTTACCATTTCGCCACGGTTGACGCCCTCTGCAGTGAGGATATCGAGCACAACTACGTCACCCTGAGCTTTGCCGGAGGCGCCGGGGCCTACCATGGCCGTTCGTTGCGTATCCAGTTTCTGGCCAATGTTCTGACCCGGCTCGGATTTGAAGTCACCATCAAGGGCGATCTGATCCAAGCCTCACTCATGCGCTTGGACCAACCGACCATGGAAACAGCCCTTGACCAGTTGGGCCGGCTACTGGGCACCAGCCGTTTGCTTGACATGGCTTTGAAGACACCGGAACAAGTCGTGACCCTCACCGAGTCGTTCTTCCAGGGGCAATATGATTTTCTCGAACCTGAGCGGACAGATGCGCCCGCCAACTTCTTTTTGATCACCGGTGACTGGAAAAATAGTAAATCCGGTATGGAAGCCTGCATCCTCCAGGACGGCTCGCATTTCGTCTCGTCAATCTCCATCGGCGTCACCCAGACCATGGCCCGATTCATGGGCAAACGCTACCAGGAGTTTCTCGACAACATCGAGGCCTATTGCTACTTCCCGCTGATCATCGCCAAGGAAAGCAGCATGGGGGATGGCAGCGCTGAAGTTTGGGCCAAACCCATGGCCGGTACCATTGATCAGGCCGCTGGACTGGCCTTTGCCATCCGGGACTGGGCCAATTATTTCGTCTTCCGTATCAATGGCCTGGAGGACAACGCGGTCTTGTTCGAGTTCAGAAACGGCAAACGTTTCGAGCGGCAGAGTGTCGAAATCCCCGTGCATCGCGATCAATGGCATCGACTGCGCATCGAAACCCACGGTCAACAGATTCGGGCATTTTTGAACGACCAACAACTCATGGAACACCAGGTTGAACGAAGCCTGACCGGGTATCTTGGCCTCTGGACCAAGGCAGATTCGGTTACTCTATTTAAGGACCTAACCATGCACCCTCAAAACGGGCAAACGCGCTTGCTCTCGTAAACCAGGAGAACCTCATGGAAGAACAACAAACTCAGACCCACGTCTCCTTCGGCGAGGCCTTCCGAGTCTGGACCAAGATCGGTTTCCTGAGTTTTGGCGGCCCGGCCGGGCAGATTGGCCTGATGCACAAGATGCTGGTGGATGACAGGAAGTGGATCAGCAATGACCGGTTCCTTCACGCCTTGAATTATTGCAATCTTTTGCCGGGACCCGAGGCGCAACAGTTAGCCATATATATCGGCTGGCTACTCCACGGCACCAAGGGAGGCGTGGCCGCCGGACTCCTGTTTGTTATCCCCGGCATGTTTACCGTCCTGGCGTTGACTCTGCTCTATGCGGGCTTCAATCAGGTTGCTTCGGTACAGGCCTTTTTCTATGGGTTGAAACCGGCGGTGTTGGCCATCGTGGTTATGGCGGTTTTTCGGATTGCGAGCAAGTCATTGAAAACACCGTATCTTATCGCTATCGCGGTATTTTCCTTTAGTGGGTATGCAGTTTGCTCAACCACGCACCACAGGTTGTGGTTGTCCACCAATCAAAATTTTACGGGGAGCAGGGGCGCAATCTACAGCCTGTTCCATCAACCGATAGAACAATAACCCTCGGGTCTTCGAGTTACGTC
>JAUWAH010000145.1 GCA_030602145.1 Desulfobulbus sp. | reverse complement strand
GTGCAGAGTGAGGGAGGCGATGTTCAACTCGGAACCGCTACGGCAGTAGCCGGTCGACCCGAGGGTCCGGTCGACGCCGCATTGACGGGGACAGAGCCGACAGGCACGCAGGGAGGATGGATAGATTGTTGTCGTCGGTACAAGCATGGCTGAAGAATGGGTGAGGGGTAGCTAACCTTGTGCCCGTCAATGTAGCCGATCCGGGCTTCAAGGGCATGCAGTTTGTCGGCGGACGAATGGAGGCGGTGCGAATTCAGCACTGTGCGACACGCCCTGCTGTTCAACCAGCAGGCTCGATCTCCAGGAATTTTGACGAGGTGGTCGCCGTTGACTTCATGCCGGCATGAATGGTATGGGTGGAATCGCCGGCCCCGCCAGCCGCTGACCATATTACCGGACCTCTCCATGCTTCCCATCCTTTATGACAGCCTGCGCGCCTCGATGACCAGCGCATTGCTGATCCTTCGCTATGTGGTGCCGCTCCATGTCCTTGCCGACCTGTTTCTCTTTTTCGATGTGCTCAAACCGTTGAGCGGGGTCTTCGCCCCCATGACCGGCTTGCTCGACCTGCCGCCGGAGGCCGCCATGGCCCTGGCCGGCGGCATGCTGCTCAATATATATGCCGGCATCGCCTTTGCCGCTCCCCTGGGTCTGACCCCCTACCAGTGGACCGTGCTGGGTGTCTTTCTCGGGGTGTGCCATTCGATGATCGTCGAGTGCGCCATCATGGCCAGGCTAGGTATCTCGTACGGCTACTCCATCCTGCTCCGCGTGAGCGGAGCCTGGCTGGCGGTCACCCCGGTCCTGTTCCTGCCGCCCTCCTGGTTCGGTCCGACCGTGCAACCGGCACATATCGCTCCGCCGCATTTCGACCATGTCGGCGGGCTGCTGCTCCATTCCCTCGGCAACGGCCTGGTCCTGACTGCCAAGATCGTCCTCCTGATCAGCGCGATCATCGTCGTCATGGAGTTGCTCAAATCCACCCGGATGCTCCGCTCCCGCCTGGCCCGGGTGGGTACCTCGTTTTCCATCATCGCCGGCCAACTGCTCGGCATCACCTACGGCGCCGGCATCCTGCTCCACGAGGCCGGCAAGGGGACGCTGAGCCGCAGAGACCTGCTGTTCATCGGCACCTTTCTGATGATCTGCCACTCAATTGTCGAGGATGTGCTGCTCTTTGTCCTTTTCGGAGCCAGTTATTGGATTATAATAGCCGTCCGTTTGACCGCGGCCCTGCTGATCAGCTTTCTCCTTCTCCGCCTGTTTCGGATCGTTTCCCTTGACTGGGTGATCCGGCTCTGATCCGGAGCCCAGCAGACGCGCCGTCCTTTCCCTTTGCCTCTGCCCGGGAGTCGTGCTTCCCGTCGATCTAGGAGAAACCGTACCGTGTCCGATGTCGCCTCCCGCCGCTCGCGCGGTACGCTGATCAAAATCTATTTCTGCACCGTCATCACCTTCTGCTCGCTCTATGCAGCCCAGCCGATCCAGCCGGTCTTCCAGCAGGAATTTTCGCTGAGCGCTCTCCAGGCCATTCTGTTCACCACCCTGATGATGCTGCCGCTCGGTTTTGCGCCGATGTTCTACGGCGTCCTGCTGGAGTCGCTGTCGGCCAAGCTGATCGTCCGCACCGCCATACTGCTGCTCGGAGTGCTCGAACTGATCTTCAGCCTGACCAGCAATTATCTGCTGCTGCTCATCCTGCGCGGCCTGCAGGGCATGGCCATTCCGGCCATCCTCACCTCGCTGGTCAGTTACATCTCCTTCACCGCGCCGCGCGAGGATATCCAGGCGGCGGTGGCCCGCTACATTGCCGCCACCATCCTCGGCGGCTTTTTGGGACGTTTTCTCTCCGGACTATGCACCGATCTGTTCGGCTGGCGATTTTTCTTCTTCCTCCTCGGCCTACTCCTGATCTGGGGATTTTTTCTCCTCCGCACCCTGGAGCGGGACGCCAACCTCGAGTACAGCCGGCCGACCGTGCATCAGGTGACGGAACTGGTCAGGCTACCGCAGTTCTTCTGGCTGTATTGCACCATCTTTGCAGTCTTTTTCGTCTTTGCCGGCCTGCTCAACCTGTTGCCCTTTCAACTCAAGGCGATCAACCCAGCCTTTCGTGAAACCGGTATCGGCTTCATGTATTTCGGCTATGTCATGGGCATCCTGGTGTCGCTCAACGTCCGGCGGATGATCAGCCTGTTCGGCTCGGAAACCAGGGTGGCCATGTCCGGCCTGGCACTCTATATCGTCGGCATCACCGGATTCATGATTCCGGATCACCGCGCCATGTTCGTGGCCATGTTCGTCTTCTGCACCGGCATGTTCATGGCCCACTCCCTGCTGTCCGGGTACATCAATACCCTGGCCCGCAATAAAAAGGGGATCGCCAACGGTGTCTACATCTCCTTCTATTATCTCGGCGGCACCATCGGTTCCTTTGCCCCGGGGGTGCTCTATGAACAGTTCGGTTGGAAGATTTTTCTAATCAGTCTGATTGTGATGGTCTGCGTGGCCATGTTCTGCCTGCACAAGGTGCAGCGGGCCGCAGCCAGGGTGCGGGTGACGGACAACAACTGACCGGGCTGGAGCCTGGCCGGATGGGGATACCGACCGGCAGGGTATCGCGTCATTCGAACGCAATACCCCGCCGGTTGGCCAATCTTGGTCGAACGGTGGCAGGGTGCGCCTGCGTTTGCCGGGATTATCTGGTTTTCAGCTTGACCCAGTACTGCTCGTAGAGCTTGAGGGTGGCCTCGTCGAGGCTGTCGAGGAATTCACCCCGGGTCGCGTCCTGCGGCGACGGATTGACGATGGGGTTGTTGTTCATTTCGGCCGGCAGAAATTCGGACACCTTGGCAATGGGTGACGAATACCCCATGGACTTGCTGATGGTTGCTGAAACCTGGGGCTGCAGGACATAGTCGATGAAGCGGTACGCCGCCTCGACGTTGGCCGCTCCCCTGGGAATGCAGAAGCTGTCCAGCCAGAGGGTGAACCCTTCCGGCGGATAGACATATTGGATGGCCTTGTTCTCGTTGTTGGCGGTATAGGCCTCGCCATTCCACACCAGCCCCACCGCCACCTCGCCGGAAAGCAGTGCCTGTTTGGGCGAATCGGAATCAAAGACCCGCACGCTGGGCATCAGGGTACGCATTTTTTCGTAGGCCTGGCGCAGATGGTCCGGATTCTTCTCGTTGACCGAATAGCCAAGCACCTTCAAGCCAAGGCCCATGACCTCGCGGGGGTCGTTGGGCAGGAGCAGTTTCCCCTTGAGTTCCGGTTTCCACAGATCGGCGGACGACCGCACGGTTTCCGCCGGCAGAAGGGTGGTGTTGATGGCCAGAGCCGTCGAACCCCACATATACGGCACCGAATAGGCATTGCCCGGGTCAAAGGACTGGTTGACGAACTGTGGGGCAATCATGCCGAAATTGCTTATTTTCTTTGCATCGACAGGAAGCAGCAACCCTTGGCGGCGCATCAGGCCGACATAATCGGAGGAGGGCACCACCAGGTCATAGCCCTTGCCAACCAGCTTGATCTTGGCGTACATCGCCTCATTGCTGTCGTAAGTTGAAAGGTTGACCTTGATGCCGGTGGCCTTGGTGAAATCGGCCAGGACCTGCTCGGGGATGTACTCCGACCAAATGTAGAGATTGAGGACCTTGTCGGTACCGTACCCCGAAGAAACGGCGGTCATCGAGACCAGGAGCGTCAGGAAAAGGGCATGCGCGATGGTTTTCATTTTTTCTCCTTGAGCAGTTTTCTGGAAAGAACAAGGGCGACGACGGTGACGGCCATCATCACCACGCACAACGCATTGACATCCGGTTTGATGCCTAAGCGAACCATGGAATAGATGCGCAACGGCAGGACCTCGTAGTCCGGACCGGTGGTAAAGAAGCTAATGATCACGTCGTCGAGGGACAGAGTAAAGCTGAGCAGCCAGCCGCCGGCCACCGCCGGTGCGGCCAGGGGCAGAACGACATGACGAAACACCTGGTATTCGCTGGCCCCCAGATCCCTGGCGGCATCGACGATATCGGTGGGAAAGGAGTGGAAGCGCGAAAAAACCGTGGTGGCCACGAAGGGGACGCAGAGCACGGTGTGGGCGACCAACAGGGTGGTGAAACCGAGTTGCAGCGTGAGGGCAAGGAAGAGGAGTAAGAGCGATATGGCGATGACGATGTCCGGTGACATCATCATCACGAACAGGGCTCCGAACAGCACCCGGCGGCCGGCGAAGCGGTATCGGTGAAGGACGAAGGCGGCCATCGTGCCCAGCAGGGTGGCCAGGGTGGCGGCGCAGGCGGCAATGATCAGCGAATTCAGGGCCGTGGTCATCAAAGTGGTGTTCTGCCAGAGCCTGACATACCAGTCGAGGGTGAAGCCTTTCCAGGCCAGGGAGAATTTGGAACTGTTGAAGGAAAAGACCGCCACCACCACCAGCGGCAAATAAAGAAACAGGTACACCCCAGCCCCGTACAGTCTCTGCAGCCAACGCATCATTGCACCAACTCCCTCCCCGAGCGCCGACTGGCCAAATAGTAGAGCAGCAACAGCAGCCCCATGGCCACGGTCATGGTGACGCTGGCCGCGGCGCCCATGGGGACGTCACGGAAGACCAGAAACTGGTCGCGGATGTAGTTGCCCAGCAACATGGTGCGGGCGCCACCGAGGATGTCCGAAACGTAGAACATGCCCAGGGCCGGCAGGAAGACCAGCATGGTGCCGGCGATGATGCCAGGCATGGTCAGCGGTACGGTGATCCGCCAGAAGGTCTGCAAAGGGCCGGCACCCAAGTCGCGTCCTGCTTCCAGCAACCGCGGGTCAACGGTTTTGAGCGCCGCATACAGGGGAAGGATCATGAAGGGCAGCAGGGTGTAGATCAGGCCGATAAACACCGCCAGCGGCGTGTACATCAGACGCAGCGGCTCAGCGATCAGGCCGCTGCCGACGAGGAGGTTGTTGAGGATGCCGTCGGCCTTGAGGAGCATGACCAGGGCATAGGTGCGAATCAGGGAGTTGGTCCAGAAGGGGATCATGACCATAAGCAGCAGCAGGGACTGAGCCCGTGGGGAAGCCTGCGCCAGGATCATGGCAAAGGGGTAGCCGACCAGCAGGCAGCCCAAGGCCGCCCCGGCGGCCAGGACCGTCGAATCCACGGCCATGGAAAACACGGTCGGCGACAGCAGGTGCAGGTAATTGGCCGCGGAGAATTCCGGACGCACCAGGGTTTCGGTACCGCGGGTCAGAAAGCTGGCCGCGACCAGCATCAGGAAGGGGATCAGGGCCAGCAGCGTTATCCAAGCGCATGTGGAGCCGATCAACAGCCGGCGAAACAAAGTGCTGTCATTCATGGGGCAGCACCACCTCCCAGCCCTCGTGCCAACCCAGGGCCACCGCGTCCCCCGGTTTGAAAAACAGGTCGTCGCTGTCCTCGTCGAAAAACTCGGTCACCTGGACACGGACGCCGCTCTCCAGGCTGACTTCGACGTCGTAGGTGGCACCGTGATAGAAAACCCGCCGCACAGTCCCCTTGAGCCGGGCCTGGCTGAATTTGATTCGTAGATCCTCGGATCCGGCCATATCCTGCTCCAGTTCCAGGCGGAAGTCCTCGGGGCGAAGCAGAACGTGCACCCGGCGGCCGGGTTCGAGCGATCGTTTGCTCCGCAGTTTTACCGTTTCCCCCTCGACCAGGGCCTGGTAGGTGGTGGGCCCGGACTGGGCGCGAATGACGCCGTCGAGCACATTGATGTCGCCGACAAAGCGGGCCACATGCAGGTTGACCGGCTCCTCGTAGATCTCCATGGGCGTGCCGATCTGTTCGATCCGGCCGGACTGCATGACCACCACCCGGTCGGACATGGCGAAGGCCTCATCCTGATCGTGGGTGACCAGGATGAAGGTGATCCCCAAGGTGCGCTGCAGCTGCTTGAGTTCTTTCTGCATCTGTTTACGCAACCGGTGATCCAGGGCGGAGAGGGGTTCGTCGAGGAGCAGCACCCGGGGCTTGTTGACAATGGCCCGGGCAATGGCCACCCGCTGCTGCTGGCCGCCGGAAAGCTCGGCCGGTTTTCGCCCCTCCATGCCGCCAAGCTGAACCAGTTCCAGGACCTGTCCCACCGATGCGGTGATATCGATCGTCGCCCTGTTCGCCATCCGCAAACCGAAGGCGACGTTGTCGAACACGGTCATGTGCGGAAAGAGGGCGTAATTCTGAAAGACGGTATTCACCGCCCGCCGTTCCGGCGGCACCCCCTGCATGGATTGACCGTCAAGGAGGACCGTCCCCCTGGTGCAGTGCTCAAAACCGCCGATCAGCCGCAGAAGCGTTGTCTTGCCGCAGCCCGAGGGACCGAGCAGGGACAGGAATTCCCCGTCGGCCACGGTCAGAGAAATATCGCTTAAGGCGGCGTGCCCACCGTATGTCTTGGTCACCCC
>JAUWAH010000337.1 GCA_030602145.1 Desulfobulbus sp. | reverse complement strand
CGTGGTCCAGTGCCAGAACGAGCGCAGCCAGCACAGCAACAAGGCCACCGCCATGAAAATGCTGATGGCGCGGTTGTTCGAGCGGGAAAAGGAGGAACAGCAGCGGACCCAGGAAAACCTCCAGGGCGACAAGAAGGAGATCGCCTGGGGCAGCCAGATCCGCTCTTATGTGCTCCAGCCCTACCGGTTGATCAAGGATCATCGGACCAACACCGAGGAAGGCAATGTCGATGCGGTCCTCGATGGACGTCTTGATTCGTTCATCAGGGCCTATCTGCTCTGGCAGCCCTGAGGTTGACACCATGGACAGCACCATCCGGGAGCAGCAGGAAGCCCTGGAGCTTCAGACCCTTTCGCCCCACGCCTGCCTGAGCAGGCGGTCGCGGGGGCGCATGATCGCCGAGGAACCCTGCCACCTGCGCACCGCCTTTCAGCGCGACCGGGACCGGATCATCCATTCCAAGACCTTCCGGCGACTGAAGCACAAAACCCAGGTCTTCCTGGCCCCGGCCGGCGACCATTACCGCACCCGGTTGACCCACGTGCTGGAGGTTTCCCAGATCGCCCGAACCATGGCGGTCTGTCTGCGGCTCAACGAGTACCTGACCGAGGCCATCGCCCTGGGCCATGACCTCGGCCACACCCCCTTCGGCCATGCCGGCGAATTCAGCCTCAACCTGCTGCATCCGAAAGGGTTCAAGCATTTCCGCCAGAGCCTGCGGATTGTCGATTTTTTGGAAAACGATGGCCAAGGCCTCAACCTCTCCTGGGAGGTGCGCAACGGCATCCTCAAGCACTCCAAGGGCTATGGCGAGATCCTGCCCGACGATACCTCGGAGCTGGCCGTCACCCTGGAAGGGCAACTGGTGCGGGTGGCCGACATCATGGCCTACGTCAACCACGACATGGACGACGCCCTGCGTGGCGGCATGCTCCATAACGACGACCTGCCGGCCCACCTGCGGACGGTGCTCGGCGATCGATCCTCGCAGCGGATCAATGCCATGGTCGGCGACCTGGTGGCCACCACCGTCGCCCGCGACGACGGCCGCCTCCACCTCAGCGAACAGATGAACGAGACCATCAACGACCTGCGCGCCTTCCTCTACGACAACGTCTATCGCAACTGCCGGGTGCACGGTGAGTTCGAAAAGGCCCAGCGGATCATCCGCGACCTGTACGGCTTCTTTCTGGACCATGAGTTTCCCGATGACGGCATCGGCTCCTGCTGCCGGCGGCGCAACCCGGTCGAGTCGGTTGAGGAGGAGCAGGCCCGACACCGGCAGGTCTGCGATTTCATCGCCGGCATGACCGACCGCTACGCCCTGACCCTGTATTCGCAGATCTTCGTGCCCAAACCCTGGAGCGTGCTCTAGCGGGCCTGAACCCTTCCATCCGCCGTCCGTTGGGGCGGCTATTTTATTACCCATGCAAGCGACCGAACAGACCAATCCCGACAAAAACGATTTGCCCAAGGCCTACGAGTTCACCGAGGTGGAGCGCCGCTGGTATGCCCGGTGGCTGGCGGACAAGTCCTTCAGCGCCCGGATGGACGAGGATAAGGATGCGTTCTCCATCGTCATCCCGCCGCCCAACGTCACCGGCGTCCTCCACATCGGCCATGCCCTCAACAACACCCTCCAGGATTTGCTGGTCCGCTACCACCGCATGAAAGGCGACAACACCCTGTGGGTGCCCGGCACCGATCATGCCGGCATCGCCACCCAGAACGTGGTCGAGCGCCAGTTGGCCAGCGAAAAGCTCAGTCGCCACGATCTGGGCCGGGAAAAGTTCATCGAGCGGGTCTGGGCCTGGAAGGAGGAGAAGGGCGGCACCATCATCAATCAGTTGAAGCGGATGGGCGCCTCCTGCGATTGGGATCGGGAGCGGTTCACCATGGACGAGGGGCTCTCCAGGGCGGTGCGCGAGGTCTTTGTCCGCCTGTATAAAGAGGGGCTAATCTACAAGGGCGACTACATCGTCAACTGGTGCCCGCGCTGCCATACGGCGCTCGCCGACGACGAGGTCGAACACGACCCGACCGACGGCAAACTCTACCATATCCGCTACCCCTACATCGACGGCAGCGGCTACGTGGTGGTGGCCACCACCCGGCCGGAAACCATGCTCGGCGACACGGCAGTGGCGGTCCATCCCGACGACGAACGCTTCCAGCACCTGCGGGAGATCGGCATCAGCCTGCCGCTCACTGGCCGGACCATCCCGGTGGTCTTCGATCATCATGTGCAGCGCGAGTTCGGCACCGGTGCCCTCAAGGTCACCCCGGCCCACGACCGCGACGACTACGAGATCGGCCTCCGCCACGACCTGCCCCGGCTCAAGGTAATGGATGACAAGGGCGTGATGAACGAGGCAGCGGGGGGCTATGCGGGCCTCGACCGGTTCGCCTGTCGCCGGAAGGTGGTCGAGGATCTGGAAACCCAGGGGTTGATCGACAGGATAGAAGCCTACCAGCATGCGGTGGGCAAGTGCTACCGCTGCACCACCGTGGTCGAGCCCACCACCTCCAAGCCGTGGTTCGTCTCGGTGAAGCCGCTGGCCGCCAAAGCGGTGGCCGCCGTGGAAGAGGGGAGGATCAGGCTCTATCCCAACACCTGGTACCGCACCTTCTACGCCTGGATGGAGAACATCCGCGACTGGTGCATCAGCCGGCAGATCTGGTGGGGCCACCGTATCCCGGCCTGGACCTGCGAGGGCTGCCGCCAGTTGATCGTCGAGGTCGAGGCGCCCGATGTCTGTCCCTTCTGCGGGTCGACCAGCCTGCACCAGGAGAACGATGTCCTCGATACCTGGTTCAGCTCGGCCCTCTGGCCGTTCTCCACCCTGGGTTGGCCGGAACAGACGAGGGAGTTGCAGACCTTCTATCCGACCTCGGTGCTGATCACCAGCTTCGACATCCTCTTCTTCTGGGTGGCGCGGATGATGATGATGGGCATCCACATCATGGGCGAAGTCCCCTTCCACGATGTCTACCTGCACGCCCTGGTGCGCGACAAGCACGGCAAGAAGATGTCGAAATCCACCGGCAACGTCATCGACCCCCTGGTGATGATCGAGCAGTACGGCACCGACGCCTTCCGCTTCACCCTCACCGCCTTCGCCGCCCAGGGCCGCGAAATCAGGATGGACGAGGAGCGGATCGACGGCTACCGGCGCTTCATCAACAAGTTGTGGAATGCGGCCCGGTTTGCCCAGATGCACCTTAAAGAGGCCGATCCGGCCATCACCACCTTGGCCGCCGATCCCAAGGGACTGGCTTTGGCCCACCGCTGGATCTTGAGCCGGGTCAACGCCACCATCAACGATGTCCGGGCGGCACTCGACGGCTACAACTTCAACGAGGTGGCCTCCGCCTCCTACCAGTTCGTCTGGCACGAGTTCTGCGACTGGTACCTGGAGTGGATCAAGGCTGACCTGTTCAGCGAAAAGACCCAGCGTCGGGATCAGGCCCGGGCGGTGCTGCTGACCGTCATGGAGCAGGTGCTCAAGCTGATGCACCCCATCACCCCCTTTGTCACCGAGGAGATCTGGTCCACCCTGCCGGGCACGCGTGGCTCGATCATGGTCGAACCCTTCCCCAAGGTCAATCCGGCCTGGGAGGATGGGGCGGCCGAGGCAACCATGACCCTGCTCATGGGGGTCATCTCCGGCCTGCGCACCATCCGCACCGAGGCCGAAGTCCACCCCAGCGCCAAGATCGAAGCCCTGCTCATCTGTCCCGATGCAGCCAGGCGCGAGATCCTGCACGCCCACGCCCCGAGCATCCAGGCGATGGTCCGTGCCGGCTCGCTGACCATCGTGGCCGAGGGGCTTGTCCCCAACGACGCCGGTCACGGGCTGGTGCAGGATGTC
>JAUWAH010000152.1 GCA_030602145.1 Desulfobulbus sp. | reverse complement strand
GCTCAATATCTGTCGCAATGCCGTCGAGGCCATGCCCTTGGGCGGCGTGTTGGTTGTCGGTGTACAGTATCCCCCCGGAATCGGCGAACGGTTTGCCGATGTGGATGCCGATTTGCCGGCCGGCAAGTATGCCCATGTGTTTATCAAGGACCCTGGCCGGGGCATGGACCAGCCGACCCTGGAACGGATCTTCAACCCGCTGTTTACCACCAAGGAGCAGGGACAGGGAACGGGTATGGGGCTGTCGGTGGCCTACGGCATTGTCCAGGCCCATGATGGCGTCCTCAGGGTCAACAGCCGGCAGGGCTATGGCTCAACCTTTCATCTGTTCTTGCCCGTTATCGACGGAGCTGACCATGCCCGGACCTGAGGAACAGCCCGCCCATACGGTCGAAAACAGCGAGTCGGCCCGTGAGTTGCGGCACGCCCTGCGCAACGTATTCGGTACCATCATCGCCAATGCCGAAATGGTGGAGGAAGAACTGGAGGCGGCCGGCCCGACCCGGCGACGGTTGGAGCGGATCAGGGAGGCCGCCCGGCGTGGCGAGGCCCTGGTGCAACGCATCGGCGCCAACGAAGAGGAGCAACCCACCGCGACGCTGCCCGAAGCAAAGGTTCCGCAGGGCGCTAGCAATCACCCCGGTCGTGTCATGGTGGTGGACGACGAGAAGGACATCGTGGCCATCATCAGCCGCTATCTCCTCAAGGAGGGACACACGGCGCACGGGTTCACCGACAGCCGCCAAGCCTTGGAGCAGGTGCGGGCCGATCCTTTTGGAGTGGACCTGCTGCTCACCGATGTGGACATGCCCTCCCTTTCAGGACCGATGCTCTGTCGAGAGGTTCTGGCCTTGCGCCCGGATCTGCCAGTCCTCATGATCACCGGCTATGACCGGCATGTTTCCGAACAGCAGTTGGCGGACCTGGGCGTCAGGGCACTGCTGATGAAACCGCTGGACCGGAAGGTGCTGATCGCCGAGGTCCGGAGATTGTTGTCACCTTGACAATTCCTTGGCGCCGTTGTGTAATACGACATGCGACAACGTGGGAGATTGCCCGACCCCTTCAAACGTAATGGGAGTGAGTCTTTTTGAGTACATCGTCCGAGACCACGATTCTGATCATCGATGATGATCATCTCTTCGCAGAGACGGTCGCCGACAGGCTGACCAGCCTGGGCTATTCCTCCCGAATCGAGCATACCCTTGCATCCGGTCTGGAGACGGCTGCCACCGGGGACTACGATATCATCCTCCTGGACGTGTATCTCCCCGACGGCAACGGCTTGGAGGCGATCGATCAATTGCGTACCGTTCCTTCAGAACCCCAGGTGATCATCATCACCGGTCAGGGGCATCCGGACGGTGCGGAACTGGCCATCCGCCACGGAGCCTGGTGCTACCTGGAAAAAAATTCCATTGTCAAGGAGATCGCCTTGCCTTTGGCCAGGGCGGTCCAGTACCGGCAGGCCCTGGTCGGCCAGAAGATCGTCCTCAATACGGTGGAGCGCGATCAGTTGATCGGAGAAAGTCCGCAGTTCGTCCGTTGCGTGCACCTTCTGGGCAAGGCGGCCGCAGCCGAGGCCAGTGTCCTCATTTCCGGTGAATCGGGAACCGGCAAGGAGGCCTTCGCCCGGGCGATCCACGCCAACAGCCGGCGGAGAACCGGCAACTTCGTCGTCGTCGACTGCACGGCGCTGCCGGAACAACTGGTGGAAAGCGTGCTGTTTGGCCATGTCAAGGGAGCGTTCACCGGGGCGGATCGGGCCAATCGCGGCTTGATCCGGCATGCGGACGGCGGAACGCTTTTTCTCGACGAGATTGGCGAGTTGCCGCTTTCGATTCAGAAAAGTTTCCTGCGTGTCCTCCAGGAACGGACCTTCTGTCCGGTGGGCAGTCAAGAGGAGTGCAGGAGCGACTTCCGCCTCATCTGCGCCACCAATCGGGACCTGACCGCCATGACCAAGCAGGGTTTGTTCCGTGAGGATCTGCTCTACCGGCTCCGCGGACTGTCCCTGCATCTGCCGCCACTGCGCGAGCGGCAGGGGGATGTGCCGCTTTTGGTCGCTCATTTTCTGGAACGCCTGGTCCAGCGATACGGTCAGGAGCCGAAGGAGTGTCTCCCCGATTTCATGGACCCGCTGGTCAGCTATTCCTGGCCGGGCAATGTCCGGGAACTGTCCCAGGCCATCGAGTCGGCATTCGCCCAAGCTGTCCATTCCCCCCTTCTTTTTTCCCAGCATCTGCCGGTTCATATCCGGACGGCCCACGCCCGTGCCGGGGTCCGCGGCCGGAAAGAGGAACTGGCCACCGTCTCCGGGATCGCTGACCAGGACACCTCGCTGCCCTTGTGGCGCGACGCCAAGGATGCCTTCGAACGGGACTACACCAGACGCCTGCTCCAGCAGAGCAGCGGCAACGTCATGCTGGCGGGACGGCTTTCTGGTCTGTCCCGAACCCGCCTCTACCAGTTGCTGCACAAATACAGCCAAGCCTGAACTCCCCCCTGCCAACCGTCCCCATCCCACCACCGGAGTCACCGGTGCGCCCCGAACCGTATTCCCCCCGAGCCACCCAATCCGACCATGGATTCACGGGCCGTGCAGCCCATGGACCGAGTGAGAACAACCGCTTCTTGCCGCCGCTCGGTACCGACAAGAAAAACGCACCATCTCTCTCCGAGGGTGTCCACTTTTCTGAACACTTTTTTCTTTTGTGAACAGTCGGGCAACAGACCAGGCCGGGCGGCATCATGCCCGGAAACGATCAATATGCATGAATGACAAGCCATTGCGGCCATTGATCGCCTTTGTTGGCCGCAGGCACGCGCCTTGCTTTTACAGGGAAACGAGGACGCGATGGTCGTCGTCCCGGATGAAAAGGCTCTGTCATGCATGTCTTTCTCTATAGCAGCGGCAACTCGGTAAGCGGTGCACGGTTGAGGCAATCCATCGAGACGTTGCCGTCGTTGGAATCACTGACCGATTGCTGGAGTTTCGCCGACCTCATCGGTCGTTTACGGACCCCGGGCCCTCTGCCGGAAACCGTCATCCTGCAGGCAACGGACAGGCGGGAACTCCGCGTCCTGGAAACCTTCCGGTTCCGCCTGGAACAGGTGTTCTTCATCCTGGTGCTACCCGATGCCGACGCCGAGACCGTAGCCTGCGGGCATCAGCTCCGTCCTCGCTTCATAGCCTATCAGGACAGTGATTTCAGCGAGGTGGGCGCGGTGCTGGATCGTATAGGAACAAAAAACCGGCGCGATCCTTTCGGCGGCTTGTCATGCCCCCTTTAACCAGACTGACAGGACCGTATTGGCCAGCTGCAACGAACAAAGCAAGGTCTGCACTCCGGCATGACGCCATCGCCGGAACCAACACTTTCCTCTAAACCGGAGCAGGTCGCATGAACCAGGAACAACTCTTTGCCTCATTCATCCTCGACCGCACCACCGGTATCGAGATCGCCCTGCCGGCCGAGCAGGTGATCGAGGCCCTGCAGATCACCGAGCCCATTCAGCCCCTGCCCACGGGGACACCATTTCTTGAAGGCATCATGCCCCTGCGCGGCGATGTCATTGCGGTGATCAACCTGAAGAAACGGTTGGCGCTGGCGGAAACAGCCTATGGTCCCGACGCCAAGGTGGCGGTCATCCAGTATAACGCCAAGCGGTACGGTCTGCTGTTCGACGACATCCGCGATGTGCTGCGGGTGGCACCGCAGGCCATCGAGCATCTCGACGCCTTTCTTCTCACCGAGGAGTCGGTGATCGCCGACCTGATCAAACTGGAGCAGGGAAGGCGAACCCTGGAGCTGCTCGACCTCCGCCGCCTGTTCGCCGACGGCGGCGCGGCGGTCGACAGCATGGTCCCTCTCCAGGAACAGGCACCGACAGTGCAACGGACCTATTCGCAGTTCGTCATCTATTCCTGCCGCGAACAGGTGTACGGCATTCCGGTGGCCGATGCCAGGGAGATCTGTTTCTTCAGCGACATCGATCAGACCTTCAAGAGCGGCAAGGTGGAAGGGGCATTGCAGTTGCGCGGCCAGACCATCCCGGTGCTGTGCAGCGCCACCCTGCTCGGCTGCACCGATGAACACCTCAAGCCCACCGAGGCGACCAGGATTCTGGTCCTGCAATCCGGCTCGCTCTCCTTCGGCCTGATCGTCGATGCCATCCACCAGATCCTGGTGATGGCCGATGACACCATTCTGCCCATTCCCGGCGAACACCTCCCCTATCTGTTGGGGGTTGGCAGCAACGAGAACTATCGCAACATCATGCTGATCGATGTGCAGGAACTGGTCAGGGCCCAGGTGGACAGGATCACCGCCATGTCCCGGCTGCGCAAGAAGGAAGAGGAAAGCGCCGGGGAAGCCAGCGTCACCAGGCACGTTATCACCGAACACTGCTACCTGGTCTTCGCCATCGGCAAGCACTACGCCATCGAATTGAAGGACGTGCAGGAGATCATCGATGGCGGCGATTTCATGTCGATCGCCGGCGGCGACGGCCTGGTGCAGGGCATCATCAACCTGCGCGGTCGGATCGTGCCGGTGGTCAGTCTGCGCAGTTTTTATCACTGCACCGAGCAGAACATGGTCGATCGGCAACCGAACCGGGACGACAAGCTGATCATCGGCCGGGCCAACGGCAACCTGGTCGCACTCCTGGTCGACGAAATCGTCACCATCTACAAACAGGAGCGGTTCCATCTCACCCCCTCGCTGCGGCCCGAGCTGCAGGCCAAGAAGGACACCCTTGACCGGCTGATCGAGTTTGTCAACGGCAGCGGGCTCAAAGAGCATGTTCTGGTGGTCAATGTCGCCAACATTCTACGCAATCATCTCCGCATTCCCGACCCGGAGATCCCGGCCGCACCCCTGGGAAAGGACGATCCCGGGGCAACGGACCAGCCGTAATTCCCGGCGGTCCATCGCATCAACAGACAACGAACACACGCAATGGAGCACACAATGGCAACAGGAGCAACGATGAAGGCTGGTATGGATCTGTCCCTGCTCGAGATGATGGACACGCCGGGATTCCTGGTGGACAACAAACGGCTGATCACCTGGGCGAATCCTGCCTTTTTCAGTGTTTTCGGACTGGACAAGGAAAGGGTGATCGGCAAGATGACCTGTGAGGAATCATGCAACGTTCATCTGTGCGGCACCAAGGACTGTCCGGTGGACAAGGCCGGGCGGGTGCACAAGCCAGTGGCGGCCGAGACTGTCTGGAACAACGGCACCACAGTCCGATACTATCAGTCCCTGGCCAGGCCGATGGCCGACTCCGGCGCCACCCTGGTCACCATGACCGACATCAGCGACCGGAAGCAGTTGGAAGCCCGGCTGCGGCAAATGGAAACCGACCTCAACGTTATTCCTACCCCCATCCTGGAGATCGACGACAAGTTCACCATCACCTTCATGAACCCTGCGGGTGCGGCGGTGGCCGGTCTGACTCCGGACGAGGCAGTGGGCAGGAAATGCTACGATCTGTTCAAGACGCCGCACTGCAAGACGGAGAAATGCGCCTGCGCCCGGGCGATGAAGACCGATTCGGTGGTTACAGAACAGACCATTGCCCGGCCAAGGGATGGAGTGATCGTGCCGATCAAGTACACCGGCGCGCCGATCAAGGACGCCAAGGGCAATATCATCGGTGCGGTGGAATATGTGCTCGATGTGACCGAGGAGATGCGGCAGCAGCAAATGGCCAACGAGAAAATCGAGAACCTCAACACCATCCCCACCCCGATCATGGCCATCGACACCGACTTCACCGTCACCTTCATGAATCCGGCCGGTGCGGCGGTGGCCGGTCTGACGCCGGACGAGGCGGTGGGCAGGAAATGCCATGATCTGTTCAAGACGCCGCACTGCAAGACGGAGAAATGTGCCTGCTTCCGGGCGATGAAGACCGACGCGGTGGTCACCGAGCATACCATCGCCCGGCCCAGGGAGGGGTTGATCATCCCCATCAAATACACGGCCTCGCCGATCAAGGATGCCAAGGGCAATATCAAGGGGGCGCTGGAATATGTGCTCGACGTGACCGAGGAGGCCAAGTGGCAGCAGATGGCCGAGGAGAAGATCGAGAATCTCAACACCATCCCCACACCCATCCTGGCCATCGACACCGACTTCACCATCACTTTCATGAACC
>JAUWAH010000108.1 GCA_030602145.1 Desulfobulbus sp. | reverse complement strand
GCTCACCGGTCTGCTTGCATCCAAGGAAGAGGAGGAAACCAGATGAGCACACCTGATCTCAACCTGCCGATCGATGTCAAGGGCATCATGGCCATTCTGCCGCATCGGTACCCCTTTCTGCTCGTCGACCGGATCGTCGAGATGGAGCAGGGCAAGACCATCACCGGCATCAAGAACGTCACCATCAACGAGCCGTTTTTTCAGGGCCATTTCCCCGGCGAACCGGTGATGCCCGGCGTGCTCATCCTCGAAGCCATGGCCCAGGTCGGCTCCATCCTGACCTGTTTGTCCGACCCGGCGATGATCGGCCGCCTCGCCTACTTTGCCGGGGTGGACAGTGCCCGTTTCCGCCGCATCGTCCGGCCCGGCGACCAACTGGTGCTCAAGCTGACCATGATCAAGAAGAAGGGCAAGGTGATCAAGATGGCCGGTCAGGCCTTCGTCGACGACCAAATGGTTGCCGAGGCCGAACTGATGGCCAGCTTCGCCTGATCCCGCCGCAGGCACAACAAGGAACACGACATGAACATTCATCCGACGGCGGTCATCGACCCCAAAGCCCAACTCGACAGCACGGTGATTGTCGAACCCTATGCGGTCATCGACGGCCCGGTCTCCATCGGCCCGCAGACCAGGATCGGCGCCCATGCGGTGGTGAGCGGCCATACCACCCTCGGCGCCGGCAACACCATCGGCTCGTTTGCCACCATCGGCGCTCCTCCCCAGGACATCCATTACAAGGGGGAACCCACCGAACTGATCATCGGCGATAACAATCATATCCGCGAATATGTGTCCATCCACCGGGCCACGGTCAAGGCCAGCGGCAAGACCGTGATCGGCAACGGCAACATGATCATGGCCTACTGCCACGTCGCCCACGACTGCCTCATCGCCGATCATGTGATCATGGCCAACGTCGCCACCCTGGCCGGGCATGTCGAGATTGGCAGCCATGCCAACCTGGGGGGGTTGGTGGCGGTGCACCAGTTCTGCCGGATTGGCGAATACGCCTACATCGGCGGCATGTCCGGCATCGGCCTCGATGTGCCGCCCTATGTGATCATGGAGGGCACCCGCAACCAGATGCGCATCGCCAGCATCAACAAGATCGGCCTGCGCCGTGCCGGCATGAATCGGGAAACCATCCACCGGCTGGAGGAGGCGTTCAGGATTCTGTTCCGCTCCCCGGAAATTCTGCTCAAGGATGCCCTGGTCAAGCTGGAGGAGGAGATGGGTGACTGCGCCGAGGTGCAGAACATGGTGCGGTTTTTCCATTCCAGCAAACGCGGCGTGGTCAAGCGGACCCTGGATGACTGAGAACGGCCAAGCACCTGCCATCGGCCTGATCGCCGGCGGCGGCCAGTTTCCGCTGCTCTTTGCCTCGGCCGCACGCCGCAGGGGAAGGCGGGTGGTGGCCATCGCCCATGTCAATGAGACCGCCGCCGAACTGGAAGATCTGGCCGATGTGGTTTACTGGGTCAAACTGGGGCAACTGGGCAAGATCATAACCCATTTCCGTCGGGAAGGGGTCGGGGAAACCGTCTTTGCCGGCACCATCACCAAGACCCGCATCTTTCACGACATCCTGCCGGACCTGAAAGGGTTGAGCCTGTGGAACAAGATCGACCGGCGCCAGGATGACGCTATTCTCCGGGCGGTGGCCGCCTCGCTGGAGGCAGAAGGCATTCGGGTTCTGGCCTCCACCTGCTATCTGGATCACCTCTTTTTTCCGCACGGCGTGCTGACCCGCAAGAAGCCATCGGCCGCGCAGATGGAGGACATTCGGTTCGGCTGGAAGGTGGCCCGCGAGGTGGGGCGGCTGGATATCGGCCAGTGCGTGGTGGTCCGCGACCGCAGCGTCCTGGCGGTGGAGGCCATCGAAGGCACCGACGCCGCCATCCGCCGGGGCGGGGAACTGGCCGGCTCCGGGGCGGTGGTGGTCAAGGTGAAGAAACCCGACCAGGACTTCCGGTTCGATCTGCCCGCCACCGGACCCCGGACCGTCGAAACCCTGGCTGCGGTCAAGGGAGCGGTGCTGGCGGTGGAAGCCGGCCAGTCGCTGCTCTTTGATCGGGAGGCCATGGTGGCGGCCGCCGACCGGGCCGGCCTGGTGGTGGTCGGTCTGAGCGAGGACGAACACGGCATGCCCGACTATTGAATGATCGAAGCAGCCAGGGAAGAAGGTTCGGAGCAGGGGGGAGCATGATGGCAACAACGCGGATCGCCGATATTCTCAGCCAACAACAGGTGGGCAGCGAGGTCGAGATCAATGGCTGGCTGCGGACCCGCCGCGACTCGGGCGGACTGACGTTTCTCGAAGTCAATGACGGCTCCTGCCTGGCCAATATCCAGGTGATCGCCGAGGCCGAGCTGGCCAATTACCAGACCGAGGTCTGCAAACTCAGCACCGGCTGCTCGCTTTCCGTTCGCGGTCTGTTGGTTGCCTCGCCGGCCAAGGGACAAACGGTGGAAATCCGGGCCGAATCGGTCACCGTGCTCGGTTGGGCCGATCCCGAAACCTATCCGCTGCAGAAAAAACGCCATAGCTTCGAGTTTCTCCGTTCTCTTGCCCATCTCCGGCCCCGGACCAATGCGTTGGGGGCGGTGGCCAGGGTGCGGAGTGCGCTCAGTTTCGCCATTCACCGGTTCTTCCGCGAACAGGGTTTCCTCCAGGTCCATACTCCGGTGATCACCACCTCGGACTGCGAAGGGGCCGGCGAGATGTTCACCGTGACCGCACTCGAGCCGGGTGATCTTCAGGGCAGTGATCCCTTTGGCAATGATTTTTTCGGCAGGCGGGCCGGGCTGACGGTCAGCGGTCAGTTGCAGGCCGAGATCTACGCCCTGTCGCACAGCCGGGTGTACACCTTCGGCCCGACCTTCCGGGCGGAGAACTCCAACACCAGCAGGCACTTGGCCGAGTTCTGGATGGTGGAGCCGGAGATGGCCTTCTGCGACCTGCGGGGGGACATGGAGGTGGCCGAGACGATGGTCAGGTTTCTCGTCGCCACTGCCCTGGACGAATGCAGCGAGGATCTGGCCCTTTTCGACCAGTATATCGCCAAGGGTTTGATCGACAGGCTGACCCTGGTCAGGGATAAGCCCTTTGCCCATCTCACTTATACCGAAGCGGTGGCCGAATTAGAGCGGTCCGGCCAACCATTCGACTTTCCGGTCCAGTGGGGGACGGATCTCCAGGCCGAACACGAACGTTATCTCTGCGAGCAGGTTGCCCATGGCCCGGTGATCGTCACCAATTATCCGGAATCGATCAAACCGTTTTACATGCGTCTGGATGACGGGGGACGCACCGTCGCCGCCATGGATATCCTGGTTCCCGGCATCGGTGAGTTAATCGGCGGCAGCCAGCGCGAGGAACGCTTGGAGGTGCTGGCGGCCCGCATGGCCGCGGCCGGCCTCGACCTGGAGCAGTACGGCTGGTATCTCGATCTGCGCCGTTTCGGTTCGGTGCCGCATGCCGGTTTCGGCCTGGGATTCGAACGATTGGTGCAGTTCGTCTCCGGCATGCAGAATATCCGCGAGGTTATTCCCTTTCCGCGCACGCCGGGCAGCGCCCCGTGCTGATGCGGCCGGGGCCATCGGATACCCTGTTGTTCAATACCCTGACCTGCTCCGATCTCCATACCCTGATAACCTGAAACTCGAGGAGTTTCGCCATCGCCACGGTCACCGGCAACACCAACGGTCTCAAGCCCAAGCAACTGCGGGATCTTGAGCGGCTCGCCCAGAAGAAGGTCGCGCCCGAGGAGATTGTCGGTCGCGAAACCGCCCGTTCGCTGGCGGCGCTCTCCTTCGAACTCAACCGCCAGATCGGTCTGCTGATCCACCGTTCCGGCCGAATCGAGGCGGTGGTGGTCGGCGATTACGACCGGATCACCATTCCGACCCTGGCCCATGTCTCCGGTGCCGGCGGCCGGCTGCGCGGTTTGCGCTGCGTCCATACCGTGCTCGGCGGCTCCTCGGCGGTGAGCGAGGAGGATATCATGGATCTGGCCTGTCTGCGGCTCGACCTGATGGCAGTCCTCACCCTCCGGGACGGCCTGCCGGATCTGCTCCACGCCGTCCATCTCGTGCCCCGACCCGTCGAAGGCCGCGACTGGGCGACGCTGGCACCGGTCCACCCCGCCAATCAACAGGTCTCCTGCATCGAGCTGATCGATGCCCTGGAGGAAGAATTCGTCCGGGAACGACCGGTGCGTGAGGTCGACCAAGGCAAGGACCGGGCCATCCTCGTTTCGGTGACCACCGGTTCACGGGGCGAGGCCGAGGACTCCATGGCCGAACTGGCCGAATTGGCCCGCTCCGCCGGGGTCGAGGTTTTGGCGGAGGTGATCCAGCGGCGCAAGCACATCCACCCCCGATTCATCCTCGGTCGCGGTAAGCTGGTGGAGATTGTCCTGACGAGTTTGCGGCTGGGGGCCAATCTGCTGGTCTTCGATCAGGAACTGAGCCCTTCGCAGATCCGTTCGGTCACCGATCACACCGACCTGCGGGTCGTCGACCGCACCCAACTGATCCTCGACATCTTTGCCAGCCGGGCCAGGTCCCGGGAGGGCAAGCTGCAGATCGAGATGGCCCAGTTGAAATACCTGTTGCCCAAGCTGACCACCCGGGACGACGCCCTGTCGCGCCTGACCGGCGGCATCGGCGCCCGCGGCCCGGGCGAGACCCGTCTGGAGATAGACAAGCGGCGGATCAACGACCGGATCACCCGGCTGGGCAAGGAACTGAAGGCGGTGGGCGAGCAGCGCTTCCATCGCCGCAGCCGCCGCCGCAAGCGCGACGTGCCGGTGATTTCCCTGGTCGGCTACACCAATGCCGGCAAGTCGACTCTGCTCAACACCCTGACCAAGAGCGACATCCTGGCCGAGGACCTGCTCTTCGCCACCCTCGACCCCACAAGTCGTCGCCTGCGTTTTCCCGAGGACATGGAGGTGATCATCACCGACACCGTCGGGTTCATCCGCCATCTGCCCGCCGACCTGCTCAAGGCCTTCGAATCGACCCTGGAGGAACTGTTCGAGGCTGATCTCCTCCTCCATGTGATCGATGTTGCCAATCCCTCCTGGCGGCAGCAGGTGGCCACAGTGGAGGCGATTCTGGCCGAGTTGGAGTTGGATGATATTGCCTGTCTCAAGGTCTTCAACAAGATTGACTGCCTGCCGCCGGAGGAGCAGGTGCAGATAGCCCTGTGCGGTGATGGGGTGGGGATCAGCGCCCTGGATGCGACGACCCTGGAGCCATTGCTTGCCCGGGCCCAGGAAATGTTGCAGGGTGGTTTGCAGCCGGGTCGCGGCGGTACGGGCGAACGGGGAGGGGAGGCGGCAGGGGAGGATTAACTCTGGAGGAAAAAGCCCAGGGCCCGCTCCATGGGATCGGCGTCCATGAATTGGCAGCCGATGGCGTTCTGGAGCACCGATTTGACCTGGACCCGTTTTTTCAGGGCGGTTTTCTTCTTGTCGTTGAGCTGGAACTCGAGATGCAGGACCTGGTCCTTTTCGATGCGATGCATCCCGGAGACCGTGAAGCCGACGCCGCCCCGGGAGATGTTGTTGATGTGAATAATACCGCCGCCGACACCGCCTTCGCTGAGGATCTCATACGTGCCCGGCAGGCTGGTCTGCTTACGATAATGCCTCCGGAAGTCAAGGAGAACGGTGAACACCTGCTGACAGCGGCAGCGGACAGTGAGGGTATGGCGGCTATGCAGAAACCGTTCGGCGGCGATATGCTTGATGGCACCGCAGGCCGGACAGATCAGGGTGGCGGAGTTGTTGGCCCGTACATGGACCTTGGAGAGGGTCATTGTCGTCAGTCGTAAATGATGCAGGTAAACCGTTCCAGTTCCGCTTCGGTTTCCGGATCCAGATCGGCGGCGATTTCATGGATGCGAAATTCTTTGCGGCAGCCCGTGCATTGCAAACGTACCTGGCGGCAACGACGCTGCACCACCAGGTGTTTGTCGCATTCCCTGCACTTCATTTTTGCGCAGGTGTCCCGATGAGCTGCTCGCGGGTGAACACCGCCTTGAGCGGATAGCCCTTGGCGGCGAGTATTTCGGCGCCACCCTCCTGCCGGTCGACGATGGTTGTCACCAACCCCACCCTGAATCCTTCGTTCTCCACCCGCTCAATGACCTTGATCAGGGTGCCGCCGGTGGTGACCACGTCCTCGACCAGGGCAACCAGGCCGCCGGGAACGAGGTTGTTCTTGCCTTCGATGTAGTTGCCGGTCCCGTGTCCCTTGGCCTCCTTGCGGACGATGAAGGCCGGGATCGGTGCTTTTTCCAGATAGCTGACCAGGGAAACCGCCGTCACCAACGGATCGGCGCCCAAGGTCATGCCGCCCACGCCGAGGATGGGCTCCTGGTGCTGCCGAATTAGTTCAAATAGGAGGCGGCCGCACAGGTAGGCGCCTTCCGCGTCGAGGGTGGTCTGCTTGCCGTCGACATAGAAATCCGAAGTCTTGCCGGAAGTCAGGGTGAAGGTGCCCTGCCGGTAGGATTTACGGAGAAGCAGTTCGCGTAATCGTTGTCGTTCGTTCATAGAGAATCCTTTCACGGGGTTTTGATACAAAGAATACCGTCTTTTCCGCCTTTCGCAAAACGATTTCTCCTCTGTGGGAAAAAGGAAACAGGGAATGGCGAGTTCGGCTTCCGGCCTGCTGGGAAGGGAGGCGAACTTATCAAGCAGCATTTTGAGGTCTTGCATTTTATCGCTGCCTGGAAGATACTGGCACAAATGCATTGGTCTTATTGGCTAACAGAAGAAGAGGGGAATGGTATATGTGCGGAATCGTTGGTTATGTCGGGTCGAGACGGGTTGTTCCCATTCTACTGGAGGGATTGCGGCGCCTGGAGTATCGGGGCTACGATTCCGCCGGCCTGGTCTATCAGCACGACAACCAACTGGTCCGCCATCGGGCCAAGGGAAAACTGGCCAACCTGGAAGCGGTGGTCGACGAGTATATCGGCGTGGCCAGTTCCACCGGTCTCGCCCATACCAGCTTGGCAACCCACGGTGCCCCTACTGAGAACAATGCTCACCCCCATACCGACTGCACCGGCGAACTGGTGGTCGTCCATAACGGCATCATCGAAAACTACAGTGCCCTGAAAAAGGAACTGACCGCCAAGGGCCATGTGTTTACCTCGGAAACCGACACCGAGGTGTTGGCCCATCTGATCGAGGATTGCCTGCAAGGCGACCTGGTCGCCGCGGTTCGTGCCGCCCTGGCCCGGGTGGAGGGGTCCTACGCCATCGGCGTCCTGTGGGCCAAGGAACCGGATCTGCTGGTGGCCGCCCGCAATCACAGTCCGCTGGTCATGGGCGTCGGCGCCGATGCCTGTTATATTGCCTCGGACATTCCCGCCCTG
>JAUWAH010000452.1 GCA_030602145.1 Desulfobulbus sp. | reverse complement strand
GGACCGTCGCGACCTGTTTGACCGGGGTGACCTCTGAGATGGCGGTTTGATCCCGCCGCCGATCTTTCCAACAGGGCTGGAGGCAACATGGAGCGCTGACCATCCTTTCGATTCGACCGGACTCGCCTCATGACGAGCGGGTCCGTTTCCCCTGATGCGCCAGGGGAACGGGAAACTGCACTCGTTTCGTCTCGGGTAGGTCGGGGTTGGGGCGATAGAGAAGGGTCATCCTGCCGATTACCTGCACCAAGGCGGCGTCGGTGCGCCGCGCCAGTTCCTGTCCCGCCGTGTTTCGTTCCAACGGGCAGTTCTGCCCGATCTTGATTTTGATCAACTCGTGTGCCTTGAGCGCTGCTTCCAACGCGGTGATCAGGGCAGGGGTCAACCCCTCCTTGCCGACGTAGACTGCGGGTTCGAGATGGTGGCCCCTGCTGCGCAGGGCCTTTTTTTGTCCGCTGGTCAAGACAATTGTCGGTGCGGCTTGTTCGTTCATGACGTGATTCGATAGGAAAAAGAGTGGGAGGAGAGAATGCAAAAAAATCAGTTCAGCAGGTTGTTGATCAGGGCATAGCCGCCGATCCATGTTCCCAGGGCGGAGCCAAAGGTGGTCAGCACGAAGACCAGGAAGACGCGCAGGAGCTTGTTGAGCCACCATCCCTTGAAGGTGGCGATGTCCGAGCCCACCGTTTCGAATTCCCTCACCAGCGGCGGACAGGCCATCACCTGGATGAAGGCGCAGACGTAGCCGGCTCCGATGAGGGGCGACAGGCTGGTCACTGGGGCGGCGGCAAAGGCGGAGAAAATGGTGGCCGGGTGGGCCAGGGCTATGGTCGCTCCCAGGGCGGAAGGGATACCGTTGGCCAGGATCCAATAGACCGCGTTGGCCGTCAACTCAGACGCCCCCTGTCGTATGCCGATGAGGAGCAAGGCCAGAACGATCACTCCGGGAATCAGCCACCCCAGCAGGCGCCCCGGCAACCGGGTGGGCGGGACCGTGCTGATGGTCTCGATCTGGTGGCTGTTGTCCTCGCCGATGACCCGCTTTATCCCCTCCACGTGCCCGGCGCCGACCACCGCCACCAGGCGATGTCCCTGAGTCTGCTTGATCTTCTCCGCCATGAAAACATCCCGTTCGTCGATCAGCGCCTTCTTGGTGTGCGGCAGGGCTGTGCCCAGTTCGTTGATCAGTTCGGACAACACGTCCTGACGCCGCAGAGTCGCCAGTTGCTGTTCATCCACCTGGGTTTTATCAAACAGTGAGGAGAGGAGCGCGGCCAGCAGGTAGCCTTTCTTGAGCAATGGAGTGGCCCGCCAGGCACGGCGAAGGGTGACACGGACATCGCGGTCGCAGAGTACCGTTGGAATGGCATGGTGCTCGGCGGCACGGGCAGCGGCCAGCAGTTCGGCACCGGGCATGACGCCAACCTGGCCACCGAGTTTTTTCTGGTAGGCGGCGAGGATCAGATTGACCATGAGGGTGGCCAGTTGCTTGGTGCGGATCAGTTGCTTGAGATCCAGGTTTTCCCACTTCGATCGCTGGGAAAGAGCGGTGTATCGCTTTTCATCCAGCTCGACGCACACAGCGTCGGGCCGTTCCTGATCGATCACCTGGATGACCAGATCCGATGAATGCTTGGAAATATGGGCAGTCCCAATCAAAAGGATGGTTTTGTCGCCCACCTGCAGGACGGTGACATCTTCCGGATAGTGATGGATGGGGAATGGAGCCGTGGTCATGGAATCGTTGTTATCGGGTTGCAAGGGTACTTGGCGAAAACAGTATACTTCATCTGGTCGGAAAGAGGAAAGCAATCGTCAGGCCAAGCGGGGCGGAGAAGGCGGGCTAGGGGGTGTCTGTTGTGGAGGATCGCTGTCGGTCCGCCGCCTGGTTGGTTATTTGTCGGCAGAGGTCGGGAAACACCAGGCTGTGGAAGGGGAGCACCGCATACCAGTACAATCGCCCCAGCAGACCGTGGGGGATGAAATGGGCCGTTTGCACCAGGGTGTCTCCCTGGAGATCGAATTCCAGCCAGGCCTTGCCGGGCAACTTCATCTGGGCCAGAAGCAACAGTCGTTTGTTGGGAACCAGATCGGCAACCTTCCAGAAGTCGAGGGCGTCGCCGACACGCAATTCTGCGCTGTTCCGTCGACCTCGGTTGAGCCCGTATCCGCCGGCCGCCTTATCCAGCCAGCCGCGCAGTCTCCAGAGGAAGGTGTAGGAGAACCATCCGTTTTCCCCTCCCAGGCCGATGATTGAGGCAAAAACCTGCTCCGGTGCCAATCCAGCGATGGAGACGGTGCGCACATCGCGGAAAACAGTCGCACTGGGTTCGAGTTGAACGTTGATGTCGCAGACCGAGCCGGGGCTTGAATCGCACCAGCGGCTGAGCACCAGATCCTTTTCCATTTCGTCGATCGCTTCCTGGACCGCCTGCCGAAAGGCCATGGGCTGGATGGCGGGAAAACATCGGCCGGCATGATCGTTTTGCACCAGGGTTTCCGATTTCAATCCTTCTACCAGGGCCGCGCCGATCCGGTAAGGAACCGGGGTAACCAGTGCCAGCCAGTACGAACTGAGCCGCGGACTCAAGAAGGGAACCGGGAAGATCCAGCGACGAAGTCCGCTCACCTCGGCGGTCTGGTGGAGCATGTCGAGGAAAGTCATCGGTGGCGCGCCGATGTCGATCACCACATTGTCCTCCGGCTCGAAGCTCAATGCG
>JAUWAH010000246.1 GCA_030602145.1 Desulfobulbus sp. | reverse complement strand
AATCGAGTTGGTCGGTTTCTTCGCCGCTCGGGTAGTCGCTCCACAGTCCCACCGGCTGGCCTTCGTTCTCGGTCTCCAGGCCGCCGATGCGGTCATTGTTGTGAGCGGTATCGTGGGTCAACCGTCGGAAGGGCGTGTTCCATCGCCAGGTGCCGGCCACGAAGCGGCCCATGGGCCGGTAGTAGTAGACATTGGGGTTGTTGGCATCCTCGGGATCGAAATCCGGCGGGGTGCCCAATACCGCCTCCTTGACCTGCGGCGCCGCCTCCCACAGATCCGGCCAGGCCTCCATGTCGCCCACATAGCCGCCGATGATCCGCCGGCCGGCCTCGTCGAACCGGTCCGGGTCGCCGACGATGGCCCGCCGGATCTCCGCCATCTTCTGCCGGGTGATCCGCTCCCGCTCCCGGTTGTTGAGGTAACCCATGGCCGGGTAGACCATGGCCGCCAGCAGCCCCATGATGGTCAGGACGATCAGCACCTCCAGGAGGGTGAAGCCGGAGGGTCCGGTCCCCTTGGGGTGCTGCTCTATGGCTGGGCGCGTGCGGTTCATTGGCTGGCGGTCTTCTTTGCAGTGCTGTTCTTTCACATCGCGGCCATGGCCCGATCCTTGTCCCTGCGGGGGCAGTTGGCATCCCATCCGGTAGAGCCGTCCCCAACCGTGGCGCCGTCATTCCGGCGCAGGCCGGAATCCAGTCTGTGCGTTCCACATACATGAACCATTAAATGTTGGGGTTCGTTCATTACCCAAACCTGCATCGCTGGCATCCCATCCGGCAAAGCACTGTAGGTTGGGGTGAGGCACGAACCCCAACGATCACCTGGCGGCTAAACAGGTCTGCGGCCGAAACAGCAACCAGACCCGGATCAATGCGCCAATCCCGGCGCCGTCATTCCGGCGCAGGCCGGAATCCAGATCAAATGTTGGGGTTCGTTCCTTACCCCAACCTACATTCCTGTCATCATATCCGGCAAAGTTGCCCGTCAAGGTGGCAACCGTAGGTTGGGGTGAGGTACGAACCCCAACAGTCGCCTCAATCAATGTCGCCGTCATCGTCAAAATCCAACCCCCATCCCTTCATGTCCAGGGTCGGCATCACCTCGCCCTCGCTGTCCATCACCGCGAAGAAGGCCCGGTGCTGGGGGGCATAGGTGGCCGCCGTCCGCCGGGCCGTGCCGGTCAGTTGCGCCCCGGTGCGGCTGCCGGTGACGGCATAGGCGGTCACCGGGCCGTCGCCGCCGAGCGCCCGCGGGTCGTCGGCGGCGAGCCGCCAGGCCGTGGCCTCCAGGCGCGGCAGCAACAGGCTGGACCCCGTCCATTCGTAGTTGATCGGCGCGCGCCCGCTCGCCGGGCAGGTCGAGGGGCCGTGGCTCAGCCCCCTGGACACCAGCGAGGTCTCGGTGCCCAGGCCGAAGACCATGCGGAACTGCTCGTCGGGATGGCCCCGGTCCGCCTCGGCGAGGTCCGCCGTGATGGGGCCGGGGTCAGTGCTTGCACCGCCGCCGGTCATCAGCACCGCCACCCCGGCCCTGACCGGCTCCATGGCGGGAGAGCCCGGCACCACGTCGCGGTCAAAGGGCGAGTTGTAATTGTACACATGGAGCACGCCCAGGCGGCGCAGCTCCGTCGCCTCGGCTGCACTGAGGTAGTGGAGCCGCAGCCGGTGGCGCCGGTCCATGCGATGGCCGAGCACCTCGGGGCCGGTGTCCGGGTCCTGGTCCGAGATCATCGGCTTGTGATAGTCGCCGGTCCCGCCCTCGACGCTGACGATGTTGATCATGCCGGATGGATACTTGCCGGTGCGCTGCATCTCGACGGTGATCAGGCTGACCAGCCGGGCCATGTTGGTGCGGGTGACGGTTTTCAGCCCCGCGCCGGCCATGCCTGCCAGCCGCGGCGCCGTCAAGGCGACCAGGAAGGCCAGCAGGGCCAGGACCAGCAGCAGTTCCAGGAGGGTGAACCCCTCCTGGAACCGGGGCCGCCTTCCCTCCCTCCAGGGTGCGGCCTGTGTACGGTCCGTCGCCGCCAGCCGTGTTGCCCCCGGGGGAGCAGTGCCGCCGCCCTGGAGGAAGCAGGGGTAGAAACGTCGGGCGGCGGCACGCTCGCATCGGCTGGTTGTCTGCGTTTTGTCCACCATGGGGGTTTCGAAGCTCCGGCCGCCGGCAAGGGCCGGTGGGTTGTCGTCCCGGCCGTCGGGCATCATATCCTATAGGGTTGGCCTCCTCGGCATTGTGCCGATGGCGCCCATGCCGCCGTCCGGCCCCCCGCCGGCCGATGGAGGTTGGCGATGGGGGAGGCCGTCGGGGGGCCGTAGGGTCGGTGTCCGGTCCAGGCAGGGACCGCAAAACGCACAGGCTGCGGCCCCCGGCTCGAACGGACCGAGCCAGAGCCCCGGCGGAGGTAGGAGAGGAACCCCGCCGGGGATGGAGGTTGCGGTTACGCGGGATTAGTCGATATCGCCGTTGTTATCGATATCAAGACCCCAGTAGTCGCCGTCGTCAGCCGGGAACTTGTGGCCTTCCGGGCACATGGTGGCGTACTGGAAGGATTCCATGGCGGTCAGGTCATAGGTCCGTGTTTTCAGTCTCTCACCCGAGGTAACGTTGTCGGCCAAAACATAGGCTGTAGCCGTGTCGGTGAAGATGGCAGAATCCTCGCCGTAGCTGATAGCGTTGACCTGAATGCCGTCATCGGTGCTGGCGTCCATACCGGCGAAGGCGGTTTCGAAGGCGCTGTCAGCCGTGGCTGCCAGGCGCGGCAGGACCAGGTTGTAGTCGTTATAGGTCACGTTGTCGGCGTTCTGGATGCCGCCCGGGCAATGGGCTGCGTTGGAGATCAGGCCGGAAGTGAGGATGCCGTTCTCTGGGCCAAAGCCGAGCACGATGCGGCCGATGAAGTCGCCTTCGCCCCAGCCGCGCTCCTCAGTCGGTTGGTCTGCCGCCACCCAGCCGGTAGCACTGCGGCCGGCGCCGACCATCATGACCGCAATGGGGTTGGTGGTGACATCGGGATCAAGGGTGAACTCGTCCATGGCCGCAGCCTTGGTGACCGTACCCGCCAGGGCCACCTGGTTGTTGACCGAGGTGTCGAGGGCGTAACCGTCTTTGGCTGCGGTGCCGTCTTCGTTGTAGCCGTCATAGGCGTTGAGGTTGTAGACATTGACGATGCCCAACTGCTTCAGCTCGCGCACCTCGGCCTCGGTCAGGTAGTGGATACGGAAGTTGTTGCGGGCCACGAATTCGCTGGCCAGGGTCTCGGCGCCGTTTTCGGGATCGTCGTCGGACACGGCCGGGAGCTGGTAGGTCGTGGCAGTTACCTGATCAACCAGGTTGGTCATCTTGTCGGGATAGCGGTTAGTCTTTTCCCAGTAGGAGGCCATCATCGAGATCATCCGGCTCTGGTTGGAGTCGCACACGGTGTCGACCGCGCCGCCGCTGATGCCGGCCAGCCGCGGGGCGACCATGGCGATCAGGAAACCCATGATGGTCAGGACCACCAGGATTTCCAACAGGGTGAAACCTTCGCTGTTCTTCAATTTTGCCTGAATTTTTTCCTTCATTGTCTGCTGCATGGTGTGTTGCCCTCCTTGAGGCGTTCGGCTCCGTCTCCCCCGCGGATCAAGGCGGCCGTGATATGTATGGTATGCGTTCGATGGTGGGTGTCCGGACGCCGCGTCCGGCAGGTTGTGTACATGTTCCGGGGGCCTCCCCCGGCCAGCTAGCGCCGCTCGTTGCCAACCGTTGCCGGCGGGGAGGGGTGCAGCGACTGGGCCGTCTCCACGGCCGCGCTGATCCTCCTGCCTTCCGGAAAGTCGATGACGAAACGGGATTCCTTGCCGCAGCGGACGATCACTTCCTTCTGCCCCCGCCGCAGTATTTTGAGCTCCACCTCGATGCGGCCGTAGCCGTCGTGGCGGAACAGTTCGTCGTAGAGTTCGCTGAACCTGTGTTTGACGTCCGCGTTGGTCGCGTTCATGGCCTGTCCATTGGTGTGTGTGAGCCGGCCACCGCCGGATTCCTTGGTGTCCGTCGGGTTGCCTGCCTGCCGTCCGCCGGCGGCGGCTGCCCATCCTGCCTGAAGCGCTCTGCGGCCGATCCCGCCGCGCCTCAGGAAAATTTCCTAAAAAAATATGTGACAGCTTATACTTTTTGCATTAACTAACACAACGGGCCATGGATCACCCGCAACCGGGGCCCGTTTCCGGAACCCGATTCCCGCCCGATCTCTTCCATTCGGGCTGGCCTTAGCCGGTCATCATTTGATGAGCGTCGCCTAAGTTGAGCGCCACTCTACACCAGATCAAAAATCCTTGCTGTGATCTGGATCACACTTTTTGAAAAAAATGCATGGTGGGTGCATTTTTTTTTCGACCCTCTCGGATCGGGGCCGAACCATCTCCCCGGTCGACCGATTCGACCGACCGGACCGGTTCGGCCGGGGCGCCGATCACCGCCGGCATGATGGGGTTTCTCGGCGTCCTGCCGCCCAAATCCAGGGATGGCAGGACTTCAACAAATATCGATTAGCCGCTCGTCATTTATTTAGCACCGGCTAATTTGGTTGCCACTCTACACCAGATCAAAAATCCTTGCTGTGATCCGGATCACACTTTTTGAAAAAAATGCATGGTGGGTGAGCCTTTTGCAAAATAAACTGCTGACGAGTTTTTTTCGTCATTCCCGCGAAAGCGGGAATCCAGAACTCATTGATTTTTCAGGGATTGGATTCCCGATGACTACCTCGGGAATGACTCAACCGTCTTTTTGCAAAAGCC
>JAUWAH010000263.1 GCA_030602145.1 Desulfobulbus sp. | reverse complement strand
AGCATCATCGAGGCGACTTCGCGGTTGATGGCATTGTCGTCCACCACCAGGATGCGCAGGTTCCGACACCCCGTATCGGAAGCATCCGTATCGGTTGCCATCTCGGGCAGGGGGCCATGCCAAGGTTTCAGCGGCAGGGTGACATAGAAGGTGCTGCCCCGGCGCTCGAAGCTCTCCACCCGGATGGTGCCGCCCATGAGTTCGACCAGTTGTTTGCTGATCGCCAACCCCAGGCCGGTGCCACCATATTGGCGGGTATAGGTACTGTCCGCCTGCTCGAAGCTCTGGAAAATGGCGTCGAGCTTGTCGGCTGGAATGCCGATGCCGGTGTCGGCGACGCTGAAATGCAAGACGGGTCCGCCGACGGCATCCGCACGGTCCTCCGATTCGACCCGGATGACGACCGAGCCGGTGGCGGTGAATTTAATGGCATTGCCCACTAGGTTGAGGAGAATCTGGTGGAGGCGGAGATCATCGCCGACCACGGCCTGTGCCAGGTCCGGGGCCGTACTCACCTCCAGCCGCAGACCTTTTTCCTCCGCCGGCACCCGCATGGTGGCGGCCAGATTGTCCAGGAACCGGTCGAGGCGGAAGGGCCGGGTGTCGAGTTGCAACTGACCGGCCTCGATTTTGGAGAAATCGAGAATGTCGTTGAGAATGCCCAGCAGGTTCTCCGCCGAGTGGCGCACGGTACGGAGAAAACGCTGCAACTGGGCCTGTTCCCTGGTTTCCAGGGCCAGATGGGTCATGCCGATGATGGCGTTCATCGGGGTGCGGATCTCATGACTCATGTTGGCCAGAAACCGGCTCTTGGCCCGATTGGCCGCCTCGGCCTTGTCCCTGGCCTCGACGAGCTGGAGATTGCGCTGTTCCAGGTCCGATGTTCGCGCGGCGACCTGTTCCTCGAGATGGGCGTCGCGGGCCTCGATCCGCTCGATCATAGTGTTGAAGCCAGCGGCCAATTGGCCCAGTTCATCCTCGCTCTTCACCTCGGCGCGGACATCATACTTCTGTGTCCGTGAGATTTGGTTGATCAGCCGGGAAAGATGGGTGATGGGTCCAACGATGCTGCGCAGCAGGCGGGAGGAGAGCAGCATGGCCATCGATAGGCCGAACAGCAGCACTCCGGCCATGAGGAGGGCCACGGTCAGGATATGGTGTTTGGTTTCGGTGAGATCGGTTTCGATGAGCAGTTGACCGATCCTTTGGTTGTCATGGATGATCGGCCAGCCGAGGACGGCGTGGTTGTTGTGCAGGAAGAGACCGCGCAGCTCGGGCAATTCCGCCTTTTCATGGCCTAAGAAGTGCGGGGTCGAATGCCCATCGTCCCTGTCGTATTCGACCAGGATCGTACTCTCCTGCCCGTAGATTCGCCCGGCAACAATGCTTTTTTTGGCGCCGAGTGATTGAAGAATGGTCCGCAGGCTACCAATATCCTCAAAAACAACCCCGGCCCGGCTGTTTTCGCTGATGACGGCGGCCAGGGTGTGCAGCTCATCCTGTAATTGCTTGCGGATCAGGTGCTGTTGAATGGTAAACGAGGCGGCGGTGGCCAGCAGCAGTGCCAGGGCACTGGCCACAAGGACAATGCCGTACAGCTTGAAGCGAATGGGCAGGCGCAGAAACCATTGGGATGGCATGGTGGATGTTCTCCCGCAGCTCACTGCACGGTTGCCGCCAGGTTGAGCAGGGAGGCGTCGGCCTGGAGCCCCTGTTCCTTCATGGCGGTATGGTTGATGAGAAAGGCCAGGCGGCTGCCCGAGGTGACCAGTTGGATATGACCGCCGGCCTTGATGAAATGGGGGATGTCGCTGACTGTCACCATCGCTTTACGGGCCAGATTGGCAGCCAGCAGGTCGAGGTTGTCCTTCTCCGAGCGGCTGACGAAGAGCATTTGGCAATCTGGAACCTTTTTGAGCGAGCCGGTATGGACCACCCGGATGGCACGGCCACCGATCGTCTTTTTTTCGACACCGGCGAGAGCGGCGCCAAAGGGATCGGCCCCGGCCACGCAGAGGATGAACTCCCCCTGGTCAGCGGGCAGGGCCTCTTCCGGCCAAGTGATGAACTTGGCGAAGTTGACCAGAAAGGCCGCCTTCAACTGGTATTCCTGGACCACTTCCGCTGCGCTGGGCAATTGTGGCCAGCCCGCCATCCATAGCAGCCAGAGCAGGAAGAGCCGGAGAAGGCGTCGTCGTGTCGGAACGGTCACAAGGACTCCGGGGCTCAGAAACGCCAGGTGATTTTGCCAAATACGCCCCGTTCAATCTCGGTGGGCGGGGTCAGGTGCTCGGAGTAGTAATACAGTTGACTGGAATTGAGCAGATTCTGGCCGGAGAGCATGCACTCCAGGGTGGGTCTCGGTTTCCAGATCAGGTTGACACTGAGGTTGGTGGTGGCATCGATGGGTCGCTCTGCCTGCAACAGATCGCTGCTGCTTCGTCCAATGAAGTTATCGGTATATCGGAGCCAACCATTAAGTTGCCAGTTGGCGGCCAGGTCGATGGAGGATCGCAGGCCGAACTGATGTGCCGGGGGCAACTTTTCAAAAAAGACCGCCAAGCTCTGGTCCATGGGAAATCCGGGCGTCTCCGGATCATAATCGGACTGGAGGTACCCATAGGTACCGGCCAGGGCCAGCCAGGTGGCTGGTTTCCAGGTGGCGGCAAGCTCGACACCGTAGTTATGGCCGGTAATGCCATTGGTGAAGACCAGATCCACACCCGTGGCTGTCGGCCTTGGCCGTAAGGTGTGGAGGTCGTCATAGACGGTGTAGAACAGGGCGATGTCGAGGGAAAAGCGCTGGTGGGGCTGCCAGCGATAGCCAGCCTCGTAGGACAGGGCGGTGTCCGAGGTAAACTCCGCCGAGCCGCGTGTATAGACGTCACCCATCCCACCGAGATATGGTGGCAAGGTAGAAAAGGCGACTTGCGCCTCATGCTCCCAGGCTGATGGAGTACGCACTGCCCGGGCGATGGAGGCCCAGTAGGAATGGCGTTCGTTGGGTGCCCACAGCAGTTTGCCGCTGGGCTGCCATTCGCTGCCGGTATACGGGTTGTGCTCGTATTTGCTGCCCAGGGTGAGGGTCAGGTGGTCGGGAACCAGGTGGAAGGCATCCTGGAGAAAGAGGCTGTAAATCTCATTGGTTCGATTGGGAATCACGGTTTGAAATGTGCTGTCGCTGTCCCCTTCGATACGGCGGAAACCCAGGCCTCCGGTGATATCGTTGCGTTCACCAAGGCGGGTTTCGTACTGCAGGGTGGCATCCAAGGTCCGGTAGGCAAGATTCAGCCAATCCTGGTTGTTTGCGGTGTAATCGTAATACATCTGCAACGAAAGTCGCTCATGACTGCCCATTCGGTGTTGCCAGGTGCCAAGGAGGTTGCCGCCGTCCTCATCCAAATCAGAGTGCTTTTCAAGGGCATAGGGAGCCGTGGGCAGCCAGTAGGGAAAGATGATCTGATCACCCCGGTTGCGATACAGGTCACCCTGCAGGGTCCATTCGTTCTTGGTGCCGACCGTGCCGTCGGCACGAAAGCCGGTCTGGAGGGTGTTCCAGCCGTCTCCGGCATCCAGGCCGCTGCCTGCCAGCTGGTTGCTGGCCCGGTCGTTGCCCATGGCGTAGAAACGGGCAAAGGCGGTGTCGCCGATCTTGCCGCCATAGCGAGTCGCACCCTGCAATTTTTCCTGATCGCCCATCCCGGCCCGGAGCAGGCCGCCCTGGGTGTCCTGGGCCTTCTTGGTGATGATATTGATAACCCCGTTGACCGCGTTGGCGCCCCAGATGGTGCCGCCCGGGCCTCGGATCACCTCGATCCGGTCAATGTCTTCGAGCATGGTGTTCTGGGCGTCCCAAAAGACGCCGCTGTAGGCCGGCGAATAGACCGAACGGCCATCGATCAGCACCAGCAGCTTGTTGGAGATGAACCCTGAAAAACCGCGCGAGGAAATCGACCACTTGGAACCACTGATTTGGGACACCTGGATGCCCGGGGCCATGGCCAGCACCTCGGGGATCGAGGTCGCGCCGGAGCGGCGGATATCCTCCTGGCTGATGACATAGACCGCAGCCGGGGTGTTGGCCAGGGTTTGCGGTTTTTTACCCACCGAGGTGACGGTCACCTGCATCAGCTGGGAGAGATCCATTTCCAGGTACAGATTGTCGGCCTCGGCGGTTGCCATGGCCGGTTGCATGGGAAGGATGGTGGCCATCACAGCCACGGCGGTCAAAGTGGTTCCGAGGAGACGAGTGTGGGCCATGGCACGGACAAGATGGTGGAATGATGATTGGACCAGCAAACGCATTACCGCAAGATGGTCCCGTTCGGCGGGGAAAGCGGGTTTGGGCCGGAAAGTGAATCGTGCGAATGGTGAAGACAATCTCGGCATGTGTACATGGTTGCAACAATGTGTTTTTAATCGATGAAAAGAGAGGCGGATCGATTGACCGCATAGGTGTTTTTGCTTAAGAATGAGCCTTTTGCAAAATGAACTGCTGACGAGTTTTTTTCGTCATTCCCGCGAAAGCGGGAATCCAGAACTCATTGATTTTTCCAGGACTGGATTCCCGATGACTACCTCGGGAATGACTCAACCGTCTTTTTGCAAAAGCC
>JAUWAH010000293.1 GCA_030602145.1 Desulfobulbus sp. | reverse complement strand
CACTTCGATCCCCAGGTGGCCCTGGTTGAAAGCGACGGGGTGCGCAAGGCCATTCGCCTCGACATGGTCGACCGTATTCCAGCGGTGGGCGAGTATGTGATCATCCATGCCGGCTTTGCCATCCGCGCCCTCGCCGAGGAGGAGGCTGAGTACAATCTGAGCCTGCTGCGACGGATGGCCGAAATGGTGGCCCAGGAAGACCAGCCTCCCGGAGTTGCCCGGTGAAATGCGCCGACGGGTTTCGCAGCCGGGACGTGACCGCGCCCCTGGTTGAGGAGATCGGCCGCAGCCTGGAGCGGCCGGTGCGGATCATGGAGGTCTGCGGCACGCACACCATGGCCATTTTCCGCCACGGCATCCGCTCGCTGCTGCCCGAGTTCATCACGCTCCTCTCCGGTCCCGGCTGTCCGGTCTGCGTCACCCCGACCAATCATATCGACCTCTTCCTGGCCGCGGCGGATCAGGAGTCGGTGACCATCGCCACCTTTGGGGACCTGATCCGGGTCCCGGGCAGCCGTGGCTCGCTGGCGGCGGCCCGTGCCCGAGGGGCCAGGGTGGAGATCGTCTACTCGCCCATGGATGCGCTGACCCTGGCCCAAGGCGAGCCGCAGCGGACGGTGCTCTTTCCGGCCATCGGCTTTGAAACCACGGCCCCGACCATCGCGGCCACCATCCTGGCCGCCGAGCAGATGGGTATCGATAATTTCGTCATCATCGATGCCGGCAAAACCATGCCCCGAGCCCTGGATGAGCTGCTCGCCGATCCCGACCTGCGGGTCGACGGCCTGCTCTGCCCCGGCCATGTCAGCGCCATTATCGGCAGCGAGGCCTATCGGCCCCTGGCCGACACCCACCGCTTGGCTTGCGCCGTGGCCGGTTTTGAGCCGGCCGACATCCTGGCCGGCCTGCTCAGCCTGATCCGGCAGGTCAACGAAGGATCCCCGGGGGTGGCAAACTGCTATACCAGGGCAGTCACCGCCGAGGGAAACCTTCGCGCCCGGCAGTTGATCAACCAGGTGTTCGAACCGGTCGACAGCCAGTGGCGCGGTCTGGGGATCATCCCCGCCAGCGGCTTACGGCTGCGCGAACAGTATCACCGCTTCGACGGCGCTCGACGGTTGGATCTTGCCGTGCAGCCCGCACAGGAACCCAAGGGGTGCCGCTGCGGTGAGATTTTGAAAGGGCGGATGCTGCCACCGGATTGCCCGCTCTACGGCACGGTCTGCACTCCCCTGCAACCGATCGGCCCGTGCATGGTCTCCAACGAGGGGACCTGCGCCGCCTATTTTCGTTATGGCGGAGGTTCGAGAGAGATGAAAACAGGGGGGCTCGACTGAGCTTCAGGGGGACTCGAAGAGGTGGCTCGTCCCTTCGCATTCCCATTCACCACCAACTTCTTGACACGCGTATCGCCTGCATGGACACCTTCATCAGCCTGGATCACGGCAGCGGCGGTCTGGCCAGCCAAAACCTGATCGGCAACCTGTTCCTCAAGTATCTGACCTGTCCCCAACTCCGGGACCTGGAGGACTGCGCCGTGCTCGGCGAGTACGCCGGCCGTATCGCCCTGTCCACCGACAGCTATGTGGTCGACCCGCTCTTTTTTCCCGGCGGCGATATCGGCAGCCTGGCGGTGCACGGCACCATCAACGACCTGGCCATGCGCGGCGCCCTGCCGTTGGCCCTCAGCCTGGCCCTGATCATCGAGGAGGGCTTTTCCCTGGCCGATCTGGAGCGAATCATTGCCTCGGTGGCCCGCTCCTCCGAAAGTGCAGGCGTGGCCATCGTCACCGGCGACACCAAGGTGGTGCCCAGGGGCAAGGCGGACGGTCTGTTCATCAACACCACCGGCATCGGCATTGCCTCCCACCGTCACGATATTTCAGGGACGAAGGCCCAACCCGGCGATGCGGTCCTGCTGTCCGGCACCCTGGCGGACCACGGCATCACCATCATGGGGGCGCAGGCATCCATCGATATCGGCGGCGGAATTCAAAGTGACACCCAACCCCTGCACCGGCTGGTCGGTGCCCTGCTTGAAGAAGACACCGGTCGGATCCATGTTCTCCGCGATCCGACCCGGGGCGGTTTGGCCACCACACTGTGCGAGATCGCCCGGGCCTCGGCGGTCGATATCGTCATCGAAGAGGAACGGTTGCCGATCCGGCCGGCGGTCGAAACAGCCTGCGAACTGATCGGGCTCGATCCGCTCTATCTGGCCAACGAAGGCAAGTGCATTCTTGTCTGCGACCGGGACGGCGCCGAGGAGATACTGCAAACCATGCGGCGGATGCCCGAAGGACGAGATGCGGCCCTGATCGGCTGGGTGGGGGAAGGACGGCGGGGGAGGGTCAGCCTGACCACCCGCATCGGCGGTTCCCGCCTGCTGGAACCGCTCACCGGTCAGCCATTGCCGCGCATCTGTTGAATGCTGCCACCGCCCATCAATCCGGCGCGATCGATTATGGTCGCCCGTGCACAGGATGACACCGCATGCATGAACTCTCACTGGCGACCGGCCTGATCGAACAAATTCTTGCCCTGGCCGCCGAGCACCAGGCCAGACGGGTGACCCGGGTGATGGTTACCATTGGCCCCTTTTCCGGGGTGGTCCGCGACTCGTTCGAATTCGGGTTCAACATCCTCAAACAGGAGCGGGAGATGCTGCGAGAGGCGGTGCTCGACCTGGAAACGCCCGATCCGGTCTATCTCTGCCTGGACTGCGACAAGGTGTCGGTTATTCCCCTGGCCCGGCCCGACGATCAGCCGGAATCGGCCTTCAAGAATATTGGACCCAAAAAATGCCCTTGGTGCTGCCTGCCCCGGCTTTCCCCGAAAGGCGGGACCGAACTGATCCTCAATCAACTGGAAATGGAGGAACGACATGTGTGATACCTGCGGCTGTCAACTGCACGACCACCACCATCACGATGCCAAGGTGGTCGAGGTCAACCGGAGCCTGCTGGAAGCCAACCAGCAGCAGGCGGTTGCTAATCGGCAGCACATTGAACGGATGGGTGCGGTGGCCGTCAACCTGATCTCCAGTCCGGGTTCCGGCAAGACCACCCTGCTGGAGCAGACCATCGATGCGCTTGGCGAGACCGTACGGATCGGGGTGATCGAGGGCGATATCGAAACCGAGCGCGATGCCGAGCGCATCCGTGCCAAAGGGGTTCCGGCGGTGCAACTGACCACCGGTGGGGCCTGCCACCTCGATGCCCCTCTGGTCCACGGTGGTCTCCATGTGCTCGAGCATTTTGCCAAGGGAGCCAAGCTGGACCTGATTTTTATCGAGAATGTCGGCAACCTGGTCTGCCCGGCCACCTTTGACCTCGGCGAGCATCGGCGGGTGGTGCTGCTCTCCACGCCTGAGGGGTCCGACAAGCCGGCCAAGTATCCGGCCACCTTCAGGAGTGCCGATCTGGTGCTGATCACCAAGAGCGACCTGCTGGCCCATTTTAATTTTTCAGTCGATGAGGCCACCCGAGACGCGCAACTGCTCAAGCCACAACTCGATGTCCTGACGCTTTCGGCGACCACCGGCGAAGGTTTCGATGCCTGGATCACCTACCTGCACGACCTACTGCACCACTGACCGAACTTCCTCCCTGTCCAGCTCCTGCTGCTTTTCACAAACTGCAAACACAAGTTTTCATCAAGAGAAAACTTGTGTTTGCAGAATGCTTCTGTAGAGTGGACACCGTTTGAAACGGTGTCACCCTAATTAACTGCTATCATAATATTTTTTATCAGGCCGGCCCTTGGCACGCCCTTTGTATTCTCTCAGCCGGCGGCATTGGGCAGAGGGGTGAGGCCCGTGCCGGCCGGAGGACCACACTGGGAGGAGCATGCATTTTCCTAAACCGCAGAAAATACAAACCAAGTTTATCTCCGGACTGATCGTCATCTCCCTGATTCTGGGCGGTGCTTTTTCCATGGGGTTCTACATCCACATGCGCAATGTGCTTGAAGAGGAGGTGCGCGACAAGGCCAAGCTCATCCTCACCCATGTCGATTCTGTCCAGCAGTATGTACGCGACGTGCTGAGGCCGACCATGTACGACCGGTTGCCCGCCGCCTTCGTCATCCAAGCGATGTCGTCGTCGTTCGTCTCGCGAAAGATAATGGCCTCGGTCAATGCGCCCCATGTCGGCACCATCTACCGGAGGGTCGGCATCGATGCCCGCAACCCCGACTACGAAGCCAACGACCAGGAGCGAGAGTTGATCCATCATTTCCGTGCCAACTCTTCGCAGGAACTGTGGCAAGGCTACCGACCCATCAACGGT
>JAUWAH010000016.1 GCA_030602145.1 Desulfobulbus sp. | reverse complement strand
GTCGAGATCAAGCAGGGTCAAGCTGCACGGGTGGGGAGCCAGGTGCCGCCAGCGACCGGCCTGGTCGGCCAAATCGACAAAGAGCGAGTGGCAGGAAGTTGGGAGTGATCCTGGATAAAGAGTTGTCATGACCTAAGAAGTCGGTATAATCGAACCGCTCTGCCCGGCATGATCCGGGGCGGCGCGGCCTCTTTGTCCTCCGGCTCGCCGCTTGCTTCCAACCTGTAACGAGGTGTACCTCTGTGCATGGCACTCTGCCGACATTGAATGATCTGACCGGGTTCGATTTCCTGGTTGCCGGTCTCTTTGCAGTCTTGTTCATTCGTGGCGCCTGGATCGGATTCGTCCGGCAAATGGCCGCCTTGTGCGCCCTGGTCGGCTCCTATTATCTTGCCGGTCAATACGCACCCCGCATCCTGCCATGGGCCGAGAGGCTGATCGACCATCCCAAGGTAACCTTCTTTGTCAGCTTTGCCATACTTTTTCTTGCCGCCGCCCTGACCTTCACCCTGCTGGGCAAGCTGCTGCGCCGCATTTTGCGAATCACCATGCTCGGCTGGTTGGATCGCCTGGCCGGAATGGCCCTGGGCGGAGTCAAGGCGGCGGTGGTTGCGTCCCTGCTCTATATGTTCTTGGCCTCCAGCCTGTCGGCCGGCAACGATTTGCTGCGCCGGTCGTTTTCGGCACCCTATCTCAAGCATGGGGCCGAGCTGCTGCGCTCACTCATCGACGACCCGCGGCTGCGCACCTATTTTGTTCAAAAGGAGCCGGCCATTCTCAACGAACTGCTTCCGGACAAGCCGGTGGACAAGACTGGCGAGCAGAGCAAACCCGGGCAGCCGTAGCGTTGTTTCCATCCATTCAAAGGTCCAGTCCGAATGAACCCGTCTCTGAATTGCTTTACCGCCTATGACGTTCGGGGCAAGATCCCCGAAACCTTCGACGAACGGATCGCCCGTCGCATCGCCCTGGCCTTTGCCCATCATTGCCGGGTTGGCAGGATGGTCATCGGCCGTGACATGCGCCTGACCAGCCCCTTGCTTGCGGAATCGATCATCGAAGGCCTCCTTGACCATGGCGTGGATGTGATCGATATCGGCCTCTGCGGCACCGAAGAGGTGTACCATGCCGTCTTCAGTGGCGCCGGAGCCGGAGTGGAGGGGGGGATCATGATCACCGCCAGCCACAACCCGGCCGAATACAACGGCATGAAGATCGTGCAGCGCGAAGCCCGCCCGGTTTCCAGCGATTCCGGCCTGGTTGAGATTGCCCGGCTGGCGGCCGATCCCGGCTGGCAGCCGGCCGGCCGGTCGGACCGGCCCAGGGGCAGGCGCCTTGCAGGGAAGGGAAAACAGGCCTACATCGACCATCTGCTCGGCCAGATCGATTGCAGGAGTCTGCGGCCGCTCAAGCTGGTGGTCAATGCCGGCAACGGCTGCGCCGGACCGATCGTCGATCTCCTGGCTCCCCATCTGCCCTTTACCTTCGTACGACTGCATCACGAGCCCGACGGCCGCTTTCCCAACGGCGTGCCCAATCCCCTGCTCCCGGAGAAGCGGGCCGCCACCGCCCAAGCCGTGCGGGAACACAAGGCCGATCTCGGCGTCGCCTGGGACGGTGATTTCGACCGCTGCTTCCTCTATGACGAAACCGGTCGGTTCATCGAGGGGTACTATATCGTCGGATTGCTGGCGGCGGCCATGCTCCGGCAGCATCCCGGGGCCACCATCCTCCATGATCCCCGCCTGGTCTGGAACACCCGGGAGATCGTTCGTGCCGCCGGGGGCAAGCCGGTGATGACCCGCACCGGCCATGCCTTTATCAAGGAGAACATGCGCAAGCATGATGCGGTCTACGGCGGCGAGATGTCGGCCCATCATTATTTCCGCGACTTTGGCTACTGCGATTCCGGCATGCTCCCCTGGCTGCTGGTCTGTCAACTGATGAGCCTGTCCGGCGCCAAGCTGTCCGCCCTGTGTGACGAACGCATGGCCGCCTATCCGGTCAGCGGTGAGATCAATTCGCAGGTCAGGGACCCGGAGGCGGTCCTGGCTGCCATCGAACAACGATATGGCGACGGCACCAGGGACACCACCGACGGCATCTCCATCGAATATCCCGATTTTCGCTTCAATCTGCGGAGTTCCAATACCGAACCGGTCCTGCGGCTCAACGTCGAAACCAGGGGTGATGCGGTGCTGCTGCGGGAAAAAACCGAGGAATTGCTGCAATTGATCCGTTCCTGACCGGGTCAGACCTTTTCAACCTCCACACTCCATATTCCACAAGGTGAGGCGATGGCGATTCAACCGATTATTCTGGCCGGCGGGACCGGCTCCCGGCTGTGGCCGCTTTCCCGTGAACTTTATCCCAAGCAGGTGATCAACCTGATCGGCGACCTGTCGCTCCTGCAGACCACGGTCCAGCGGGTTGCCGGCCTCGACGATGTCATGAGTCCCCTGCTGGTTGTCGGCGAGGAGCACCGTTTTCTGGTCAAGAACCAGATGGAGCAACTCGGCCTGTTCCGAGATTTCCGGATACTTCTTGAACCGATCGCCAAAAACACGGCCCCCGCCATCTGTGGAGCCGCTGCCTATATGCGGGAACGGGGTCGAGGCGGCGATGTGCTCCTGGTGCTGCCCGCCGACCACCTAATCCGTAAACCGGAGCCGTTTGCCGAGGCGGTGCGAGAATCGGCGGCCCTGGCCCGGCAGGGGTTGATCGTCACCTTCGGCATTGTCCCCGATCATCCGGAAACGGGCTACGGCTACATTGCCAGGGGTGAGGGGGTGAGGGTCGAGCGGTTCGTGGAGAAGCCCGATCAGGCCACCGCCGAACAGTACTGCGCCAGCGGCCGGTATTTCTGGAACAGCGGTATGTTTGCCCTGACCGCCGACACGCTCTTGGCTGAAATGGAACGACATACGCCGGAGGTGGCCGCCTCCATGGCGGAAGCGGTGGCCGCGGGCCGGGAGGACGGCTGCTTTTTTCGTTTCGGCGGCGAGGCCATGGCCGCCTGCCCGTCGGACTCGATCGATTATGCCCTCATGGAAAAAACCGCCCAGGCCGCCGTCATCGAGGCCGATATCGGTTGGAGCGACATCGGGTCCTGGCGGGCCCTGTGGGAGGTGAGCGAAAAGGACCCGCAGGGCAATGCGGTGCGAGGCGACGTGCTCCTGGAGGATGTGCGCGATTCGCTGGTCCGTTCCGAGCACACCCTGGTGGCGGCGGTGGGCCTGCGTGACACCCTGGTGGTCGAGACCGCCGACGCCGTCCTCGTGGCCCCCATGGACCGCTCCCAGGACGTCAAGCAGATCGTTGCCAAGCTCAAGCGCAACAAGCGGGGGGAGTATCATGTCCACCGCACCGTGTTCCGGCCGTGGGGGAGCTATACTACCCTGGAGATGCAGGACCGCTTCCAGATCAAGCGAATCACGGTCAATCCCGGTGCCCGCCTGTCCCTGCAGATGCACCATCACCGGCATGAGCACTGGGTGGTGGTCTCCGGAACGGCCAAGGTGCAGAACGGCGAGCGCACCATTTTGCTCAAGGAAGACGAGGCGACCTATATCCCCAGTTGCACGGTGCACCGGCTGGAAAATCCCGGGGTGATTCCTCTGGAACTGATTGAGGTGCAGATCGGCAGTTATCTGGGAGAGGACGATATCGTCCGTTTCGACGACGAATACGGCCGGACTCGGGAATAACCGGTATGGCTGGCCCAGAGTGGCCAGCCACAACGAACCGGAAGGTCTGCGCTCCGGCATGGCACCGCCGCCGGAATCACTATCGATTATGAAAAACCATCCGGTCGGTCAAGGTGAACCGGCAGACCGTCAACTCCGGGTTGGCGGCAGGGGGAAATTGACGGTGTCCTTGCCGTGCAGACGGTGGAAGGCGGCAACGTAATTGTCGAGAATGCGCTTGTCGTTGTCCGAGACGTGGAAAAATTCAACTCCGCTGTGGTGCCGGCCGGCATCGCTTGACGTGAACACAATCCTGCCCATCACGTCAATCAACTGATCCTTCAGTCCCAACGTGATCATCACCTGGTGCCCCTTGGGCAAAGGGATGTGCGTTTCCATCATGATCCCGCCCTTGCTGACGTTCAAGGTCCTCGCCATGGAGTATTCGCTTGGCCGGCCCTGCTGGTCCACGATGAGGTAGTCAAGTAAGTTGAGCGATTCCGGGCGAATAAATCGTCTGCGTTCAGTGGCCATTCTGTTTCCTGTATGAAAAAGCAGTCGCCTTGGTTGGCTGGCGAACCGTAGCCGTTCGCTGTATGGCGGAGGCGCCAATGAGGCGGCTCTGCCTGTATGGCCAAGGCCGGGACTTCTCCTTGACGCAAAAAAGTGTACAGCGTGGATTTTGGTTTGTCAAACCGGAGCCTCTCCAGGGGTGTGAATCAACAATTTTGTTCAGCGGGAAGTGTTTATTTTCAAAAATGTAAACTTTTTTTGTTTGCTTCGGAGTGATTTTTTTATTTTATGCTATTTTTTCAATTAATTATATGTGTTTTTCATTTTTGGCCTGGTTATTGAAATGTGTGGCGCAGGTTACGTTCTTCTTAGTGGTTGCAAGCGGCGTCCTGTGGTCATGGCAAGGGGGCGGAGTGGATTTCGGCTCTTTTCTTGTGTTGTGCGGGCCAGTAGCCTGTTTGAAAACGCTTTTTTTTGTGAATGTTGCCAGGGCGCTTGCCGATGCGGAGAGTTCGTTTGCTTATTCTTTTCTTGTTTGTTAAATTTGGATTTAAATAGCTTACATTTTTGTGCACACAAAAGGGGGGATGATGAATAGTGCGGATACGGCGTTCATTCTGGCGGCGGCTGGCCTGGTTCTGCTCATGACGCCTGGTCTGGCCCTGTTCTATGCCGGCATGGTCCGGAGCAAGAACACGTTGGGCACCATCATGCAGAGCCTGATCCTGATCTCGCTGATCTCGTTGGAGTGGGTGTATATCGGCTATTCCATGGCCTTCGGTCCCGATGTCGGCGGAGTGATCGGCGACCTGTCCTGGGCCGCGCTGAGAGGCGTGACCATCGCCCCCAGCGATACCTATGCGACCACCATCCCGCAGGTGCTGTTCATGGTCTACCAGTGCATGTTCGCCATCATCACCCCGGCCCTGATCGCCGGCGCCTTTGCCGAGCGGGTTCGTTTTCCGGCCTTTGTGGTGTTCAGTCTGCTCTGGGCCGTGCTGGTCTATAATCCGGTCTGCCATTGGATCTGGGGCAGCGGCGGCTGGCTGGCCAAGCTGGGTGTGCTCGATTTTGCGGGCGGTCTGGTGGTCCACGCCACCTGCGGCGTCGCCGCCCTGGCCGCCGTGATGGTTATCGGGCCGCGCAGGGGATACGGCCAGACCAATTTCATGCCCCATAATCTGCCCATGACCATGCTCGGAACCGGCCTGCTCTGGTTCGGCTGGTTCGGCTTCAACGGTGGCAGCGCCCTGGCTGCCAACGAGGTTGCGGTCACGGCCTTTGTCTCCACCCATCTGGCCGGCATGGCCGGCATGGCGATGTGGACGGTGATGGAGTGGATCAAGCTGGGCAAGCCCACCACCCTGGGTGCCGCCTCCGGAGCCATTTCCGGGCTGGCCACCATTACCCCCGCCGCCGGATTCGTTGGGCCCAATGCGGCGATTGCCATCGGTCTGGTGGCCGGGGTCGTCTGCTATCTGGCGGTCAACCTGAAAAGCAGATGGAAATTCGACGATTCCCTTGACGTGGTCGGCATCCACGGCGTGGGGGGGGTGACCGGCACTATCCTGCTTGGCGTGTTCGCCTCCAAAACGGTCAATCCTGGAGGCGTTGACGGCCTCCTGGCCGGAAACGGCGCACAGCTGGTGTCCCAGATGATCGGCGTTGTCGCCGTCTGCGGCTATGCCTTCGTGGTCAGTTGGGTCATCCTCAAGGCTGTGCATGCCATTATGGGACTGCGAATCAGCGAAGAGGCGGAACACCAGGGGCTCGATTACACGGAACATTCGGAAACGGCCTACAACTAACCAGCATGGGTGGTCCAAGAGCGGCCGCCACAACGAACCGGAAGGTCTGCACTCCGGCGTGGCACCGCCTTCGGAACCAACATCGTTCATGGACAACCGATGGAAGGAACCGACCGTGATCGGACCGCATCGCTGGAGCGTGAAATGAGGAGAACGACATGAAAAAAGTGGAAGCCATCATCAAGCCCTTCAAGCTCGACGAAGTGAAAGATGCCCTGAACGGGATCGGCATCAAGGGAATGACCGTCACCGAGGTCAAGGGGTACGGCCGGCAGAAGGGACATACGGAGATCTATCGGGGTGCCGAGTATGTGGTCGATTTCATTCCCAAGATCAAGCTGGAGATCATCGTTGAGGATCACCTGGTCGACCAGGTGATCGATACCATTGTTGCCGCGGCCAGGACCGGCAAGATCGGTGACGGCAAAATTTTTGTCCAGCCGGTGGAGCGGGTTGTCCGGGTCCGGACGGGCGAGACCGGGAGCGAGGCCGTGTAATGGCGTCAACGCTGCGCTCCAGGCAGGAAGCGCTGGCCGAGTCCCGGCAGGACGGGCTCAGCGGTCAGGAAATACTGCACCGGTCCGCGGCGTTGATCGACGAATTCATCGTCAGCCGTTTCAACGAATCGCCGGCCGTCGGCAAGGCCAGGGGCCAGATCGCCGTCGTCGCCCTCGGCGGTTACGGCCGGCGGGAGTTTTATCCCTATTCGGACATCGATCTCCTCCTTCTCCATGACTGGTGGGCGAAGCGATCGATGCGGGCGGTGGCCGAATCCCTGCTCTACCCGTTGTGGGACGAAGGGTTCGAGGTGGGGCACAGTGTCCGGGGCGTCAAGGATGCCGTGCAGTTCGCCCTGGAAGACTTCCATTTTCAGGTCTCCCTGCTCGATGCCCGGCTGATCGCCGGATCGGCACCGCTTTTTGAGGAGTTGCGCGACCGGTACGTGAAGAAGGTCCTTGAAGGCCGCCGGCATGCCTTCGTCCGCACCATGGACAGCTTCAAGCAGAAGCGCTGGCGGAAATACGGCAGCCACACCTACCTGCTCGAACCGCACATCAAGGAAGGCAAGGGCGGCTTGCGCGATATTCAGGCCATGTGCTGGGTGGCCAAGGGAGTGTTCGGGCTGGAGGATCTCGATGCCATCCAGGCCTCGGGCATGCTCGAGGCGGCCGATCGCAGAACCTTCGAGGAGGCCTGGTCGATGCTGCTCAAGATCCGCAACCGTCTGCATCTGATGGCGCGGCGCAAGAGCGATCACCTGATTTTCGAGCACCAGCAGGAGGTTGCCCAGGCATTTGCATACCGGGACACGGGGGGCATGCTGGCCGTCGAGCACTTCATGCGCGATGTCTACGGACACCTGCAAACCGTGTCCGTGGTCACCGATCTGTTCTTTGAGCATGTCCATGAAATCCTCGGGCTGTCCGGTGGTTCCGCCACCGATCAACTCCTGGAGCGGTCCATTGTCCTGCGCGGCGGCACGGTGCGCCTGACCTCGCCAGAGGAGTTGGCGGCCCGGCCTTCCCTCCTGATGCGGCTGTTCCTCCAGGCGGGTCGCACCGGTGCGACGCTGCATCACCGGACCCGGCAGATCGTGGCCAGCCATCTGTTCCTGGTGGACGACCGGTTCCGCACCTCGAAGCGGGTGGCCAAGGCCTTTCTCGAAGTGCTCACCGAGGTCGAGACAATTTTTCCGGTGCTCGAGGCCATGCTCGCCACCGGCTTGCTGACCCGCTACCTGCCGGAATTTTCCGGAGTGGAGTCGCTGGCCCAGCACGATCTCTATCACCTCTACACCGTGGACCGGCACCAGTTGCAGACAGTGGCCGAGTTGCGGGCCCTGCGGACGGCCAGTCCTGAGCTGTTCGCGGAACTCGAATCCGTCGAGGTGCTGTTTCTGGCGGCGCTGCTTCACGACATCGGCAAGGGCCGGCGCACCGACCATTCGCAGTTGGGCGCGGAGATGGTCGTCGCCATCGGCACCCGACTGCGGCTGCCGGAATCGGCCTGCCAGACCCTGGGGTTTCTGGTCCGCCATCATCTCTATCTGCCGGAGAACGCCATGCGCCGCGATTTCAGCGACCGCGAGTTCATCCGTCAGGCGGCTGAACTGATCGGCGACAGCGAGCGGCTGACCATGCTTTATCTGCTGACCATCGCCGATTCCAAGGCCACCGGCCCCTCGGCCTGGTCAGACTGGAAGGCAAGTTTGATCGCCGAGTTGTATCTGAGCATCAAGTCCTGTCTCGGCGCCGACTGCCATCTCGACGTCATCGGCAACGAGGAAGAGGCGCAGGGAATCAGTTGGCTGCGCGAACAGGTGGTGGCCCGGTTGGACGGTCAGCCGACCGGAATCGATGTCCACAGCCTGCCCGCCGACTATCTGCTCAGCTTCAGCCCCGAGGCGGTGGTGCACCATCTGCGGGTCCACGCGGACAACGGGGTCCGACTCCGGCAGCAGGTTCTGCTGTACCCCGAGCGGGGGGACGACTCCTGGCGGCTGTTAATCATGGGGGCGGATCGGGTGGGCTTGCTGGCCAAATTCTGCGGTGTGCTCGCCCTGTACAATCTGACCGTGCGCGCGGCCCAGATCTTCACCTGGCCGGACGCAACGGTGGTCGATTCGTTGGAGGTGGTGCCTGCCCCGGGCCGGGATTTCGATGAAATGGATTGGCCGGCGGTGGAGCGTGATCTCAACCTGGCCATCAATTACCGTCTCGATGTCGGCTACCAGCTCCATCTGCGGCTTGACGACCGGAGCCGGGCGAACCGTCCGGTCCAGCAGTTGGTGCGAAAAGTGATGATCGACAACGAAACCTCGGCCACCTGCACCATCGTCGAGGTGCACGGCGGCGACAGCAGGGGAACGCTCTATCTTTTGACCCAGACCCTGGCGGATTTCGGCCTGAGTATCCAATGGGCCAAGATTGCCACCGAGGTCGAGCAGCTGATCGACGTCTTTTATGTCAAGACCACCACGGATTCCAAGCTGACCGAGCCGGCCGCGGTGGAACAGGTGCGCATGGCCCTGATGCGGATCATCGGCGCGGAGGAGGCGGAGGCCGAAACCGCGGGGTCGCCGCGTCACACCAAAGAACAGCAGTATCCGGCAACGGCCGGGTGATATATCAGTCAATAATGCACCTTCGAGCTGTAGTTCTCATCATCTCAACCCTTATGGAGCGTACACTATGAGTGGAATCCAGGCCCGTCTGAACGCCATTTCAGCCATCATCAACTATCAGCCATCCCATGCCCCCCTGAATTTCAGCGAAACAAAACCCACCGACGTGTTTGGAGCCAACGTGTTCAGCGACAAGGTCATGAAGGAGCGCCTGCCCAAGCATGTCTACAAGTCGTTGAAGAACACCATTGCCTTCGGCGAGAAATTGGACGCCTCCATTGCCGACGTGGTCGCCAACGCCATGAAGGACTGGGCCATCGAGAAAGGCGCCACCCACTTTACCCATGTCTTCTACCCCCTGACCGGGCTGACCGCCGAGAAACACGACGCCTTCCTGGTTCCGGACGGCGACGGCGGGGCGATTGCCGAGTTCTCCGGCAAGCTGCTCATCCAGGGCGAGCCCGATGCCTCCTCCTTCCCCTCCGGCGGCCTGCGCGCCACCTTTGAGGCGCGGGGCTACACCGCCTGGGACGTAACCAGCCCGGCCTACATCCTCGAGAATCCCAACGGCACTTTTCTCTGCATCCCCACCGCCTTCGTCTCCTGGACCGGCGAGGCCCTGGACAAGAAGACGCCGTTGCTGCGTTCCCTCCAGGCCCTGAACAAGCAGGCCAAGCGGGTCCTTAAGGCCTTTGGTGTGTCGACCAAGCTGCCGGTTACCTCCTTTGCCGGTCCGGAGCAGGAATATTTCCTGATCGACCGCAACTTCGTGTTTGCCCGTCCCGACCTGCTCCTGGCCGGCCGTTCGCTGTTCGGTGCCCCATCCGCCAAGGGCCAGGAGTTCGAGGACCAGTATTTCGGCGTCATCCCCCGCCGGGTGCTCTCCTTCATGATGGAAGTGGAGCGGGAACTCTTCAAGCTGGGTGTTCCGGTCAAGACCCGCCACAACGAGGTGGCCCCCAGCCAGTTCGAGATCGCCCCCATCTTCGAGCAGGGCAACCTGGCCTGTGACCACAATCAACTGGTCATGACCACCCTGCGCACCGTGGCCAAGCGCTACGGCATGATCTGCCTGCTCCACGAGAAGCCCTTCGCCGGCATCAACGGTTCGGGCAAGCATCTCAACTACTCCATCGGCAACGCCGAGTTGGGCAGCCTCTTCGATCCGGGTGACACCCCGCACGCCAATGCCCAGTTCCTGGTGTTCTGCGCCGCCGCTCTCCGTGCCCTGCACAAGTACGGTGCACTGTTGCGCGCCACCGTGGCCTCCGCCTCCAACGACCACCGGCTGGGTGCCAACGAGGCGCCGCCGGCGATCATGAGCGCCTATCTGGGCGAGCAGTTGGCCGATGTGTTCGAGCAGATCAAGAAAGGTGATGTCAAGGGATCCAAACAGAAGGGGGTCATGAACATCGGTGTCGATACCCTGCCGCCGCTGCCCATGGATCCGGGCGACCGCAACCGCACCAGCCCCTTTGCCTTCACCGGCAACCGCTTCGAATTCCGGGCCGTGGGTTCCTCCCACTCTATCGCCGGCGCCCAGGTGGCCCTGAACACGATGATGTCGGAATCTCTCGATTACGTGGCCACCGAACTGGAAAAGCTGGGCAAGGTGAACAAGACCCAGTTCAACGAGGGTGTGCAGAAACTGCTGCAGAAGATCATGAAGGAGCACGACGCCATCATCTTCAACGGCGACGGGTACTCCGACGCCTGGCACAAGGAGGCAGCCAAGCGCGGCCTGCCCAACCTGAAGACCACCCCCGAAGCCCTGCCGGTGATCACCAGCAAAGAGGTGGTGGATCTCTTCACCAAGTACGGCGTGCTCTCCGAGGCCGAACTCAAGAGCCGCCAGGAAATTTATCTGGAACAGTACGTAAAGACCATAACCACCGAGGCCAATCTGGTGATCCGCATGGCCCGCACCGTGATCTTTCCGGCGGCGATGCGCTATCAGGGCGAACTCGCCAACACCTGTAACAACCTCAAGGCCATCGGTCATGACTACAAGATGGTCACCCTCGAGGATGTCACCGCCAAGTTGCGCGCCATGCAGGCCGAGGTGGACAAGCTTGAGAAACTCCTGGCCCATGAAGGCGGTGAGACCCTGGCCCACGCCAAGTACATGTGCGACAAGGTGTTGCCCGTCATGCTGGCGGTGCGTGGCTACGCCGACGCCCTGGAGTGCGTGGTCGCCGACGACCTGTGGCCGCTGCCCTCCTACCAGGAGATGCTGTTCATCCGCTGATCCGGAGCGTACAGTACAAACGAACAAGGCCGTTTCCTCCCCGGAAGCGGCCTTGTTCTTTTCCGTTGGACCGACCTGAGCGCCCCCATCAATACCTGTCTTGGTGGTTGACCTGCCTGCGCAAGTCTCGTACTGTACGGACCAAGTTGGTCTTCGTGCGCTGATTTTCCTCCTGCTCGACACTGCCAACGAATCCGACCCGGCGCGGGTTCGTCGTCGTTCAGGTCTTGCCGCCGGGAAGTTTTCTGAGACCGTCTTTTCCAGTTGGAAAGAGATAGCGGTGATTGGTAATCAAAAGTCCTTAAAGGACAAGGAGATGCGTTATGACCCGTGACCAGATCATGCAGATCATCAAGGAAAAGAACGTTAATTTCTTCCGCCTGCAGTTCGTCGATATTTTCGGCGCCATGAAGAACATCGCCATGCCGCTCAGCCAGATCGAAAAGGCCCTGGACGGCAAGATCATGTTCGATGGTTCGTCCATCGAGGGATTTGTGCGCATCAATGAGTCCGACATGTACCTCAAGCCGGACTACGATACCTTCGTGCTCCTACCCTGGCGCGAGAGGGACGGCAACAATGCCGCCCGCATCATCTGCGACGTCTACAAGCCGGACGGCACCCCCTTCATCGGCTGCCCGCGCAACAACCTCAAGCGGGTGCTCGCCGAGGCCAAGGCCATGGGCTATACCATGAATGTCGGCACTGAGTGTGAATTCTTCCTGTTCAGGCGCGACGCAAACGGGGTTGCCACCACGATCACCGACGACGTCACCGGGTACTTCGATGTCGAGCCCGATGATGCCGGCATCGACTGCCGCCGCAAGATCATCCAGACCCTGGAGGCCATGGGCTTCGAGATCGAGGCCAGCCATCATGAGGTGGCCGAGGGGCAGCACGAGATCAACTTCAAGTATGCCGACGCCCTGACCGCCGCCGACAACACGGTCACCTTCAAATGGGTGGTCCGTTCGATCGCCGCCGAATTCGGGCTCCATGCCACCTTCATGCCCAAGCCCGTGTTCGGCATCAACGGCTCCGGCATGCATACCAACCAGTCCCTGTTCAACCTGGACGGCACCAACGCCTTCTTCGACGAACACGGTCCGCTGCAACTGAGCAAGGTGGCCTACAAGTACATCGCCGGCATCATGAAGAACGCCCGGGGATTTGCGGCGGTGACCAATCCGCTGGTCAACTCCTACAAGCGCCTGGTCGCCGGCTACGAGGCCCCGGTGTACGTGGCCTGGTCGGCCTCCAACCGCTCGGCGCTCATCCGCATCCCGGCCTCGCGGGGCATGGGCACCCGGACCGAGGTGCGTTGCCCCGACCCGACCTGCAACCCATATCTGGCTTTCGCGATGATGCTCAATTCGGGCCTTGATGGCATCAAGAACGACCTGCCCGTGCCGGATCCGGTCAATGTTGACATTTTCGAGATGACCGCCAGCGAAAGGGTGGAGGCCGGCATCGCCAGCCTGCCGGCCAATCTCCACGAGGCCATTATGGAATTGATGGCCAACCCGATTGCCGGAGAGGCGCTGGGGCCGCATATTCTGGAAAAATATGTCGAAGGCAAGGAGAAGGAATGGGACGCCTTCCGCACGGCGGTGACCGATTGGGAACTGAAAAACTATCTGAGCAGGTATTGATTCAACCTGGCGCTGTTTGTCATGTCCGGGGCATTCCTTTTCGGGATGCCCCTTTTTTTGTCTGTTGACAGCAGGACGGGAAAATGTTTCCGATGTCCCGGAGGCGGCGTGTCGACAGGTTGTGCTGCCGGTGGCATTCGACCGCTGCTTCGCGTATAATGCTCCGCATGGTACTGTCACCTCTGTCGGCGGCCTGGTCGGTGCACACGTGGATTCTGCGTGCGACCCGCCCGTGAAAGAGAGCCGCCGCCAGCCAATGGATTTTTTCCACGCATGAACAGCAGCAGCAACAGCGTAGACATCGACGGCAACAAGATTCGCTTGCTCAGGGAGCAGAAGGGGTTGACCCAACTGTACCTGGCCACGGTGGTGGGGGTGACCACCGATACCATCTCCCGGTGGGAGAACCGCCGCTATCCCTCGGTCAAGCTGGAAAACGCCCGGAAGTTGGCCGAGGCCCTGGAGGTGGCCCTTGAAGAGCTGCTCCAGAATCCCGACGATTCCCCAGCGGCACCGGAGCATGATCCGCCGAACCTGGAGGACGGGCCGACCACATCCGGA
>JAUWAH010000166.1 GCA_030602145.1 Desulfobulbus sp. | reverse complement strand
CTTGTTGGCCAGGATCGACACCTGCATGATCTGACCGTTCTCCACGTCGATACAGGTGAAGACGTCGCAATGCCCGAAATGGCCGGACCGCATGCCGTCCAAGCCGCCTTGTCCCTCGGAGGGGATCGCCAATCGCACCATAGGTGTTCTCCTTTGTGTGGCAATGAATGTGGGTGTATGTACGCAGGTGTTGCCTGCCGGTTATCGAATGGTGGCCTGCAAATTCTTATCGCCGTCCCCGGCCGCCATCGCAGCGGTTGCTCTGCCCCGGTGCTCCCGGTTGGGTGGTTTGTTCGTTGTCGGTCGCCGGGCCGATGGTGCGCGGCCGGCACCTGCCCATGCCTCTTCCCTGCGGACCGCTTCCCGTCGGGCCTGTTCCATTCACTCCTGGCACAACTGCCTCCCTTGGCGGGGTTGATCGAATGCGCCCCTTGTTTCGACCGTGGTCCCATGGGGCGTTGTCAAGGAAAAGGGCGCGCTCTTCGGCGGTTTCGTGTATATGAACACTATGTTTTGTGCATATGCAAGAAAAATATGCACGGGTGCCAATCCGTCAACCGGGAGAATGGCCATGGGGAGAGCATCATCCATGCGATGAGCATTGCTGCATGCCTGCCAATGAGCCGCCGTCACTCCTTCCCCTCCCGCGGGCCGTGGGCTCAAGCATCGACCTGCCAACCGTGGTTCTCCTTTCATTGCTGCTGTTCGACCGCCACGGATGGATCCGTTGCTGGCTGCTGGAATCCGTTATCCGGATGATCCTCATCCTCGCCGGAGCCCAGGAGATCGTCGTCGCGATCAAGCTCGGCCTTGGGGAAATCGAAGAGGTAAAGGCGCATCGGTCCCGTTCCGGGCCGGGGAATCGGCTCGGGTCGCGTTTTACTTTTTGATTTCGGGTCTGCGCTTGCGATAGAATGGGTTGTACTTGAAGACGGCCGGCGACCGTGTTGTGGCGAACGGTTTTCCGGGCGCGCGGGTCGAAAACAGAGAACAGAACCATACTATCGGGAACATGCGCAGCGCCAACACAGCAAAGAACCTGAGCCATCGATGCGCCCTGTGGACGAGCCTGGCCGCGCTGCTGATCCTGTTCCTGGCCCTGACCGGCCTGGCCGGGGCCGAAGAACCCCTGCGCAAGGCCCGGCTGATGCCGCTGTGGAGTCCCCAGGCCCAGTTCGCCGGCTACTACATGGCTCTGGACAAGGGAATCTATGCCCGCCATGGCATCGACATGACCATCCTCGAGGGTGGGCCCGGCCGTTCGGCCGTACGGTCCCTGACCAGCGGCGAGGCCGACTTCGCCGTGCTCTGGCTGGCGACCGCCCTGCAGCAGCACGACACCGGACTCAAACTGGTCAACCTGGCCCAGATCATCCAACGGTCGTCGCTGCTGCTGATCGCGCGCAAGGCCAGCGGCATCGCCCGGCCCGAGGATCTCCAGGGGAAGAAGGTCAGCCTGTGGGACGGGGAGCTGTCGCTGCCGGTGCTGGCCTTTCTCGATATGTACCGCCTGCGGGTGCAACGCATTCCCCAGAGTTACACCGTCAATCTCTTTCTCCGAGGTGGCATCGATGCGACCTCGGCCATGTGGTACAACGAGTACCATACCATCCTCAACACCGGCATCGACCCGGACGAACTGCAGGTGTTCGCCCTCCATGAACACGGCGTGACCTTTCCCGAGGATGGCCTCTACACCCTGGAGCATGCCTACCGTGGCGATCCCGCCTTCGCCCGGGTTGTTGCCCGCGCCTCGCTGGAAGGGTGGCGATACGCCTTCGCCCATCCCGAGGAGACCTTGACGGTGGTCCTCGACCGCATGCGTCGGGCCGGGGTGCCCGCCAGCCGCGCCCACCAGCGCTGGATGCTGGAACGGATGCGGGACCTGACTCGCATGGACAGCGGGACCCTCACCGACGACGACGCGGGCCGGCTGCACCCGTCCGCTTACCTGGATGCGGCGGCGATCCTGCGCGACCACGGCGTCATCCGGGAGATACCGGACCATACGACCTTCACCGGAGGCGACGATGCGCGCCGGTAGGAGCATTGCCCGCACCTTCACCCTGGTGGTGTCGGTGTGCACCACCCTGATTTTCACCGCGGCCATCGGCTACTCGTATCACCGGTCCCGGGTTGCCCTGGAAAAAGAGGTGGCCACCAACGTCGCCAACCTGGTGCAGGGTTCGATCCACCGGGTGGAAACCACCCTGCGGGCGATCGCCAAGGCGACCGAGGGGGTGGCGCGGGCCCTGGAAACCGGCCATCCCGCCAATCGATCGCTCCACGCCCTGCTTAAGGCGACCCTGCTCGATAACGGCGAAATCCACGGCTTCGGCGCGGCCTTCGACCCCGATCCGGTCCTCGATCCCCCCGTGCCGACGGTCCCCTACTTCTTCCGTCGGGACGGCCGGTTGATCTTTGCCCCCGAAGACAGCTACGAGTATCTGGGCCAGGACTGGTACCAGATCCCCAAGGAGCTGGGCGCACTGGCCTGGAGCGAGCCCTACCTCGACAGGGCCAGCGGCGGCACCCTGATGACCAGTTGCTCGGTGCCGATCTTTGTGGGGACGGGCGAGGAGCGCAAGGTCCGCGGCGTGGTGATGGCGGACGTGTCGCTGGAAGGGCTCACCGATCTGGTTGAGTCCATCCGGGTGCTGCGGACCGGCTACAGCGTTCTCCTCTCCCGCAACGGCACCTTCCTCACCCATCCGGACCGGGACCTGGTCATGAACGAGACCATCTTCGGTCTGGCGGAATCGCTAGACCGGCCCGAGTTGCGCGATCTCGGCAAGAAGATGGTCCGGGGCGGGTCGGAGTTCCTCGCCTACACCACCATCGGCGGGGTCAGCAGCCGGATGTATTATGCTCCGGTCCCCTCGACCGGATGGACCCTGGTGGTGATCTTCCCCGAGGCGGAACTGTATGCGGACGTACACTCCCTCACCCTGGTGGTCACCGTCATCGCCCTGGCCGGCATCCTTCTGCTGACCGGTGCGGTTCACGGCATCGCCCGGGCCGTGACCGCTCCCCTGGGTGCCCTGGCGACGGCCACGGAAGAGATCGCGGCGGGCAACTTCGACGCCGGGTTGCCGCCGGTGGGGACCCGTGACGAGGTGGGCCAATTGACCCTGGCCTTTGCCGCCATGACCAGTGCGCTCAGGGACTACATCCGCGACCTGACCGAAACCACCGCCGCCAAGGAGCGCATCCAGAGCGAACTCAAGGTGGCCACAGATATCCAGGCCAGTCTCCTGCCCCGGCTGTTCCCGGCCTTCCCCGACCGGCCCGAATTCGATATCTTCGCCACCATGGACCCGGCCAAGGAGGTGGGCGGCGATTTCTACGACTTCTTCTTCGTCAATCCCACCAACCTCTGCTTTCTGGTGGCCGACGTGGCCGACAAGGGAGTCCCAGCCGCCCTCTACATGATGGTGGCCAAAACCCTGCTCAAGGCCGAAGGGCAGCGGCTGGGCGAGCCGGACCAGATCCTGGCCTGCGTCAACACCATCCTCGCCGCCGACAACGACAGTTGCATGTTCACCACCGTGTTCTGTGCCATCCTCGACACCGAAAGCGGCGAGGTCCGTTTCGCCAATGCCGGTCACAATCGGCCGGTGCTGATCAGCGACAGCACGGCGCGACTGCTGCCGGTCCGCACGGGGTTCGTGCTCGGGCCCATGGCCGATGTGGTCTACACCACCGAACGCATGATGCTCCGGCCGGGAGATGTGCTCTTCCTCTACACCGACGGCATCACCGAGGCCACCAACCGGACGGATGAACTCTACGGCGAAAAACGGCTGCTCAAGGCGCTGCAAACCGTGGCCGACATGGAATTGGTGGAGATGCTTGCCGCCATCCGCGCCGAGGTCGTCCGTCATGCCGATGGCGCTCCCCAGTCCGACGATGTGACCATGATCGCCATCAAGTACCGGGGCATGCCGAACGCCGATCGTTGAAAACGACCGGCAGCGGTCATTCACCCACACAGAGAGGATCACCTTATGGATATACAGACCAGCACGGCAGACAAGGCCCTTGTCGTGGCCGTCGGCGGCAGGCTCGATGCGCTCACCGCCCCGGAATTCGAGCGCAAGGCCGCCGAACTGATCGCCGCCACCCCCGGCCCGCTGATCGTGGATTTCGAACGGCTCGACTACATCAGCAGCGCCGGCCTGCGGGCCCTGCTCGCCACCGCCAAGCGGATCAAGGCCGCCGGCGCGCAGATGCTCTGCGTAGGCGTCACCGGTCCGGTCAGGGAGGTCTTCGACATCTCCGGGTTCAGCGCCGTTTTCCAGATGCATGATTCCGTCGTCGGCGCACTGGCCGCCGTGGACTGAACGACCATGGCGCCGGCCAGACTTCGCATAGCGGCCCGCGTGGAGCGCCTCCCCGAGGCGGTCGCCTTTGTCGAAGAGCAGGCGGACCGGTTCGGCCTGGGGCCGAAAAAGCTGTTCGGCCTGACCCTGGCCCTGGAGGAGGCCTTTGTCAATATCTGCCATCACGCCTTCCCGTCGGGGGAGGGTGAGGCGGAGCTGGCCTGTGACGGTGTCGGCGAGGTCTTTGTGCTTGAGGTGGCCGATACGGGCACGCCCTTTGACCTGTTGGCGCTGCCGATCCCGGATCTCACCGCCGACGTCATGGAGCGGCGCATCGGCGGGCTCGGCGTCTATTTCATCCGCACTTTTTCCGACAGCGTCAGCTACCACCGGGAGGAGGGACGCAACATCCTGCGGATGAGCTTCAACCGCGCCTGAAGGTTTTTCGTCCTTTTACCAATCCATCATTGAGAGGAGCATCACCTGGATGACAACCGCGCACCGTTTCCGACCCCTGGCCGCCGTCTTCACCCTGCTGATCCTGCTGTTGTCGGCGGGCACCGTCGTTGCCGACAGCGGCTACACCGGCGGCGTGACTGCCCGGGTCCTGACCAAGACCGCCATCACCGCCAACGGCGGCAAGGTCGTCTACCCGTGCACCGACCGGGCCGAGGTGACCGCCATGACCGTCGAGTTGGCACCGGGGGCCAGCACCGGCTGGCACAAGCATCCCAACCCGGTGTATGCCTATGTGCTGGCCGGCACCCTGACCGTGGAACTCGAGGACGGCAAGGCTGCCACCTATCATCCCGGCGAGGCGGTGATCGAGGTGGTCGACACCCTGCACAACGGCACCAACACCGGCTTGGACCCGGTCAAACTGGCGGTGTTCTACCTCGGGGTCGAGGGGACGCCCCTGGTCATCAAACAGGATCCGACAGCCGGACCGGCCGCAAGTGACACAGCCCGATCGACGGCACCCGGCCATGGGCGGCCCTGACCGTCGCCGCCGATCGACCACACGGCGCCCCTGCTTGACCGCTTCGTCGACGATCTTTCCCGAACCCTAACCGGCAGGATGGGGCAAACCACACCCACATCCCGCACAGGAGATAATACATGCCGATCACGACTGCTGTATTGAAGAAACGGATGGAGCCCATTGACCGGGGCCGGCTGTCCGGTGTCCCGGGGGTTGGTTCCGTCGATGCCCCGGCCGGCTTCGTACGCCGCCGCAACGCCAAGGTGTGAGCATGGACCGCGATGAAGCGTTGCGATGGCTGGCCAGTGAACAGCACATCGTCCCCGAGGGTGAGGAGTACACGGCCCGCTATTTCGAGCCCGCCGATGGCCCGGGCGTGGCCCGGTTGTTTTATGCGGTCTACGGCGACGGCTACCCCATCGATACCTACTACATCCCCGACCGGCTGGCCGAGGCCAACCGCCAGGGCACCATCCGCAGCGCGGTGGCGCGCACCGTCTCGGGTGAGGTGGTGGCCCATGTCGCCTTCTATCGCAGCTCGCCGCCCAATCCGCGGCTGTACGAATACGGAGTGGGGTTGACCCTGCCCAGCTACCGCTCGACCATGGCCTTTTTCCG
>JAUWAH010000327.1 GCA_030602145.1 Desulfobulbus sp. | reverse complement strand
CAGCACCCAACGATGGTGGCTGTCCTTGACGAACAGGGGGTCACCGAAACTGTCGATAATCTCGTCTAGGAAGTTGCGTGATTCGGCCAGGGCTTCCTCGGCCCGTTTGCGGGTGGTGATATCGGTCATGAACCCTTCGATGATGCCGGGATCGTCGCTCCGGTCACGGCGCAGGCGGGCGGAGATCGACACCCAGATGGCGCTGCCGTCCCTTCGATAGACCTCGACATCGAAGCCGAAGGCCTGCTGTTGGGTAGCGATGGAGGCCAGCAGGGTGTCCCGATCGGCGGGATGAACATAAAACTGATGCCTGATGTCGGTGATGGTCGCGATCAGCTCATCGGGCGAATCATAACCAAGGATCCTGGCCAGAGCCGGGTTGGCCTTGAGAAAACGCCCCTCCAGACTGGACTGATAGACCCCTTCCAGGGCATGCTCGAAGATACCCCGATAGTTGGCCTCGCTGCGACGCAACCCCTCCGTGAACCGCTTGACCTCATCGGTCATGTGATTGAAAGTCCGCGCCAGCACGCCGATCTCGTCGCCGGAGGTCACGGGAACCATCCGGGTGAAATCGCCGCCGATGATGGTTTTCGCCGCCTCCGTCATCCGGCGAATCGGCCGGGTCATCGCCCAGATGATCAACATGGAAACCAGGCCAGCGAGGATGGTGATGACACCGCCGGCGATGGTCATGATGCGGATCATCCGGCTTCGGCCGTCGCTGAGCATGGCGCTGTAGCTCTGCAGTTCGTCTTCATAAACGCTGGTGGCAATCACCCAGTCCCAGGCGGGATAATAGGCGAGGCGGGCTATCTTCCAGCGCGGCTCCGGTTCGCCCCTGTTTTGCCAGCGATACCGGACGGTGGTCATCTCCCCCGGTTTGAGCCCGGTCGCCCGGGCGACGATTTCCCGGATGACGAATCGGCCGTCGCTATCCCGGCTGTTCCAGATGTCCTCGCCGTCGCGTTCACCCCGGTGGGAAATGATATAGCGGCCGCGGTCTTCTCCTGCGCCTCCCAGAATATAGACGTAGCCGCTCTTGCCCACTCTGGTCTGGAGGATGGCCTCACGGATGCGGGCCGCCACCACTTCCTGCCGGACACCGACAGAGAGCATGCCCACCAGGGTTCCGGTCATGTCATGGATTGGTTCGTAGGCGGTCAGATACCAATCGTTCACCACGTAGGCGCGGCCGTGATAGCGCAGGCCCTTGAGCACCGTGGCGATGGCCGGATTGGCGGTGGAGTCGGGTTCCATCGCCGGGATGGAGGTGGAGATGGCCCGCTCATGGGGTGTTGCTTTGACCGTGGTGGCGATCCGCAGCATGTCGCCACGGTCGTTCATTCGCTGGAAGAGGGTGGCGGTCCCGCCGACCAGCCGGGCAATCTGATCGACCACCGGTGTCTCCATCGGGAGGCTCAGGTTTTTGCCGATCCACCGGCCGCCGACCAGGAAAGCGGGCAGTGCTATCCCGGTGGCGTCCCTGGTAAGCTGGTTGATCGCCGTCCATTCGATTTGCTCGTCCCCCAGCCTGACCTCGCCTCGGCTGTCGAGGATATGCCTGGCCACCTTGAGGTTGCCGTTGACCTGAATCTGGACCGCCTCGTTCTCGGTGCGGACCAACTGGTAGACTCCCTGGGTGATATGATCGAGATCGGCCTCGATCAGGGCATCGACCTCGCCCTGGGCCAGGGCGTTATATTGGCCGCGTTGCCAGATCGAGAGCAGAACAAGGGCGGCCGCGGTGACCAGCACGCTGCCGGCGCCCATCAGGGCAACCTTGACACTGAGGGGGATGGTGAAAAACGGGTTGGTCATCAAAAAGTGCGGGAAAACAAATCGGAAGAGATGCGGACAGGCCAGAGATGATGGCAACAATGAAACAGAGAAGGCATCAGCAGACACGTTCCGGACTGGAGAGCATCCAGCTCACACCCTACGGGGTGTCAGCCATCTTGCGTCCCCCCTGTCGACTGATTCTTACTCTGCCGGTCAATATAGGGGAAGGCCACCCCGCCGTCTAGGCAAATCTACCTATGATTTACCGCTTTCGGGCAGGGTGACCACGAAAACGGTGCCGGGGCCGAACCGGTCGCCCTTGAGCATGTCTTCGGGAAAACAATCGGCTGGCGCGGGGCTTTGGGCGGCGATCACGCCGCCATGCTCCTTGATGATGCCAAAGGAGACGGAAAGGCCCAATCCCGTCCCCTTGCCCACCTGCTTGGTGGTGAAGAAGGGGTCGAAAATCTTGCCCAGATGTTCCTTATCCACCCCCATGCCGGTATCGGCGATGCTGATTTCGATCCGGCCGCCGGCAACGGGTCTGGTCCGGACGGCAATGACGCCGTCCTGGCCGATGGCATCGGCGGCGTTATTGAGCAGATTGAGCCAGACCTGCTTGAGACGTTCGCGGTCGCCGTTGAGGGGCGGCAGGGCGCTGTCCGGACGGTGGACGATCTTGATGCGGTTGAGGAAGAAGGCGTGCTCCACCAGTTGGATCACCTCCTGCAGACTGCCGTTGATGTCGACGTTTTCCCTGACCGAATGGGTATGACGGGAAAAGCCGAGCAGGTCGGCGACGATCTTGCGACAGACCTTGGTCTGTTTTTCGATGATCCGCAGGTTTTCCAGCGACTCCGCATCGGTGATGTCATCCATCAGCAATTGCGTGTAGCCGAGGATGATGCCCAGGGGCGTGTTGATTTCATGGGCCACGCCGCCGGCCAGACGACCCAGGTCCTCCATCTTCTGCGATTGGATGAGCTGTTCCTGGAATTTCTTGAGCATGGAAATGTCGCGGGCGGTGAGCAAGAGTCCCATGATCGTGCCGTCCTGATCGTAGACCGGCACCTTGACGACGTGGAACCACTGCTGGCCATCGGCCCGTTTGAAGGTGATCTCCTTGGCCAGCGGTCGGCCGGTGATCAGGATCTGTTTGTCCTCGTGGTAGTTGAGATCGGCCTGACGGGCGGAAAAGATGTCGAAATCGGTCTTGCCCACCACGTCCTCTTCCTTGAGGTTGAAATGGTCGCAAAACGCCTTGCTGGCAAATTTATAGACCAGTTCCTTGTCCTGCAGGGTGATGAAGTCAGGGGTGACGTTCATGATGGTCTTGAGCAGCCCCTGCTGGCGGGCAATGGTTTTCTCCCGTTCGGTCAACTCTTCGATGTGGTTTTTGATCGTCACCGCCATGACATCGAAGGCTTCGGCCAGATCCTGGAGTTCGTCACCGAAGTTGTACCGGAACACCGGACAGATCCGACAGTTCTCAATCTTGAGGGGATACTCCTTGCCCTGACAGTTGGGACAGAGAGTTCCGGCCAGGTACCAGCAGCGTCGGCGGACATCACCGTAGGCCGGACAACTCTCCTTGCCACAGTCCATGATTTCCCAGCAGTTTTTCTCCAGGGAAAAACCGGCCTGGACATTGAGGTTGCCCTTGACGATTTCCTCGGCCGAGGTGCGCAGCCGGTTGAGGCGGAGGGTGACGGTGCGGGCGAACCAGAGGGCAAGGACGATCCCCAGGCTGACCACTCCCAGGGTGGTGAGCAGGCTGATGAACCGCTGCTGGATAATCTGGGCGTCCATGTCGCTGCGCGACAAACCCATCCGCACCGCTCCCAGGTTCTTGTCGCCCAGGGCGATACGGGCATTGAAGTCGTAAACCCGCGCCCGTTCGGTGGCGAGCAGCAGAGGCTGGGTAGCCTGGCTGTCCGTGTTGACCCGAAGGAGGTCAGCGGGAAAGCCGCCGGTGAAAGTGTGGGAAAGGATGTTACCCCTGGTGTCGGTCAGAAAAATGTAAAGGATGTCGTCGTACTGGCCGTGGACATTGTCGATCAGATTTTTCATCTGCAGGAAGTCCATGGCCAGAAGGGGTTCGGTGAGCCGGAAAGCCAGGCCGGAAGCGAGGGCGACACCCCGTTTCTTGCCCTCCTCCAGCAGGGCCTTGGACGACATGGCCGACAG
>JAUWAH010000335.1 GCA_030602145.1 Desulfobulbus sp. | reverse complement strand
CCGCCGGTCACGCCGGAGCTGCGCGCCGAACGGCCCGATCCTGACTGGAACGGCCTGGATCAGATCCTCCATGACCTGCGGGGCTGGGTCGGTCGCCGGTGTTGTGCGGGCCGGGGCCTGGCCGCCATTGTTCCCGCGGTCGGCATCCTGGAAGATCGGTTTGCCGCCCGCAGCAACGGCCAACTCGTCGAAGACCGGATCGAACTGGCCACCCAGCTGCTTGACCGGGGCCTTTGTCCGGACCTGGTGGCACGCAGCTTTGCCCTGATCCGTGAAACCGCGCGCCGAACCCTGGGCGTCCGCCACTACGACAGCCAACTGATCGGCGGCCGGGCCATGCTCGCCGGCACCGTGGCCGAAATGGAAACCGGGGAAGGCAAGACGTTGACCGCCACTCTGGCGGCGGCCACCCTGGCCCTGGCCGGAATTCCGGTTCACGTCATCAGCGTCAACGACTACCTGACCGGCCGGGATGCCGAGGAAATGGGCCCGCTCTACCGGGCGCTCGGCCTGAGCGTCGGCTGCGTCGTCCAGGGAATGGCGCCTCGGGAGCGACGCCTTGCCTATGGGTGCCGGATCACCTATGTGACCAACAAGGAGATTGTCTTCGACTACCTGCGCGACCGGTTGACCCTCGGCGAACGGACGGATGCCCTGCGGGTGCAGGCCGAATGGTTCTCCGCCGGCAGCGAACGGACAGGGCAGCTGCTGCTTCGCGGCCTCCACTGCGCCCTGATCGACGAGGCCGACTCGATCCTCATCGACGAAGCCCGTACCCCGTTGATCATCTCCGGCGGCGAGGACAACGAGGAGGAGCGTGCCTTTCTTGAACAGGCGCTGACCATCGCCGAAGGTTTGCAACCAGGCGACGACTTCATTGTCGACCAGGGCCTGCGGCAGGTCCTGCTCACCGAACCGGGTCGACAGCGGATCAAGCGCAGGACTGACTCTTCGGGACCGTTGTGGACGGGCATGGTCTGGCGGGAAGGGGTCGTCGGCCAAGCCCTGAGCGCCCTGCACCTTTTTCACCGGGACGAACACTACTTGGTGCGTGACGAAGCGATCGAGATCGTCGACGAATTTACCGGCCGGGTCATGCCGGGCCGCGCCTGGGAACAGGGACTGCACCAACTGATCGAGGTCAAGGAGGGCTGCCCCCTGACCAAGCGGCGAACCCCCTTGGCCAAGATCAGCTACCAGCGATTTTTCCGGCGCTATCTGCGCCTGGCCGGAATGACCGGCACCGCCAGGGAAGTGGCCGGGGAACTCTGGTCGGTCTACAGCCTGCCGACGGTCCATATCCCCACCCACCGGCCGGTCATTCGTCGGCATCTTCCCGGCCGGGTTCTGCCCACCCTGGCTGCCAAATGGCAGACCGTGGTCGAGCGGGTCCGGGAAGTGCACGATACCGGACGGCCGGTGCTCATCGGCACCCGATCGGTGGCCGCCTCCGAGCAGCTCAGCCGCCTGATGACCGCAGCCGGCCTGGCGCATCGGGTACTCAATGCCAAGCAAGACAGGGAAGAAGCACGCATCGTCGGTCTGGCCGGTGAAAGAGGGGCGATTACCATCGCCACCAATATGGCCGGTCGGGGCACTGACATCAAGCTGGAGCCCGGGGCCAGGGAGGCGGGCGGCCTGCATGTGATCGCCACCGAACGACACGAAGCCGCCAGGATCGATCGGCAACTGGCCGGACGCTGTGGGCGGCAGGGAGATCCCGGCAGCTACGAGGAGATCGTCTCCCTGGCAGACCCCCTGCTGACGGCGGGCTATGGCGGACTGGCGGCGGCGCTCGCCGAGAAGGGACTGCCCGAAGGGGTGGCCCGATTGACCATCGACCACGCCCAGCAACGGATGGAGTGCTCCCATGCGCGGATGCGCAGGGAACTGTTCCGTCAGGACCGGCATCGGAGCAGCCTGCTCTCCTTTTCCGGTCGCATGGAATAACCAGATGGCCGGACCTCATCGGCCGGCCGCAATCAGCGAGCCAAGGTCTGCGCTCCGGCATGGCATCGCCGCCTGAGCCGAAACATTCCTCCACGGGAGAAGAAACATGACAGGGAGATGGAGCAACCGGTTGATTGTTTTAATCTGGTTGGTGCTGTGGGCCACAACCGCCCGCGGCGGCGTGCCGCCGATCGAAGGGCTTTTGGAGCCGAACGAGGTGGTCAAGTTCAGCAGCCAGGCCCCCGGCATCCTGGAACAGGTGACGGTGGAACGGGGCGACACGGTCAAGAAGGGGCAGGTGTTGGCCCGATTGAAGTCCGGGGTGGAAAAAGCGGTGGTCAACCGGGCCAGGGCGCGGGTTGAATTCAGCCAACGCAAAGCCCGCCGCAATGAGGAACTGTACAAGAAACAGTTGATTTCCCTCCACGACAAAGACGAGTTGGAAACTGAAATCCAACAGGCGCAGCTGGAACTGATCGAAGCCGAGGAGCGGCTGAAGCTGCGCATTATCCAGAGCACCATCGACGGCGTGGTGGTCAAGCGAGCAGGGGCTCCGGGCGACTATGTCGGCGAAGCCCCCTTCCTGACCGTCGCCCGCATTGATCCTCTCAACGTCGAGATCATCGTGCCGGCCGCCTACTTCGGCGCCATCCGCAACGGCGGCGAAGCCCGGGTCACCCTGGATCAGCCCATCGGCGGCTCCCATGTGGCCAAGGTGGTGATCATCGACCAGGTCATCGACGCTGCCAGCGGCACCTTTGGCGTGCGTCTGGAACTGGCCAATCCAAAAGGCAGTCTGCCGGCCGGATTGAAATGCCGGGTGGAATTCTAGCCGCTATCGGCCTCATCGCTCCACATCGCCTTCCCGGCCGGCGATTCGGCCGGGCAACGCTCGGTCCTTCGATGCCCGGGGGCCGGTCAAAGGGGTCCGATGCCCTGGTTCGTTCTTCCACTGCGGCCCGGGGCTGCCTTCCCCTGTCATGCCTCGTAGCGCTTGCAAAGCTTGCCATTTGCCTGTTTATTGATCCCGTGGGAACGCCGGTGACCTTTTTGGTCATGCCGCATTCATCCCCTGCCCACCGGGACCGGAGCCACCGTCTGCAACGGTGCCGGGCCCCGTGTCCACCCTTGATCCGGATGTGGAAGACTGCCCATGAACGAGAGCACGATCCCCGACATGGAAACGATCAAGACACCTGGTCTCGATGAAGGGCAAGCGACTGTCCCTTCGACCGATCCACCTCCCTCACCCGCCGCACCCGGGTTCGACCGGCTGGCCGCATTGATCCCCGCCATCTCGGCGCGGATCCTCAAGGCGGAGCCCGATGAACTCGATGCGACCATTCGCACCTGCCTGCAGGAGGTCATGCAGCAGGTTGCCCTGGATCGTGGTGCACTGCTTCGGGTCTCGCAGGATCGCTGCATGGTGGCGGTGGCTTTCGCCTGGTATGCCGACGGAATGCCGGTAGTGTCCGAAAAAATCAACCTGGCGGCCATACTGCCCTGGACCTATCATCAGGTTGTCGTGCTCGGCAGGACGGTCGCCAAGCACGGGGTCGACTCCATGCCGTCGGAAGCGGAGGCGGACCGGAGAGTATTCGTGGAGATGGGTATTCGCTCTTCCCTGGCCATCCCCTTGATCGTCGGCCATCGGGTGCACCATATCATCGTGGTCCACTCACTGCGCACACCGTGCATGTGGCCGGAGCACTTCATCGATGCCCTGCGGTTGCTCGGCGAAATTTTCGTCAGTTCCCTGGAACGCCGCGACATGCTCAGATCCCTGGCCGTCTATCAAGAACGACTGGATGTGGCCGCCTCCTCCGCCGGGGCCGGGTTGTGGGAGTTCGACCCGACCACCGGCACCATCTGGACCACCGGCAAGGCAAGGGAATTGTTTCACTTGGAGGCAGAAGAGGAGATCCCATTCACCGATTTTCTGAACAGGATGCAC
>JAUWAH010000027.1 GCA_030602145.1 Desulfobulbus sp. | reverse complement strand
TGTTCGCCCGGGATGCCGGCCATGCCAGCCCGGAGAGTCTCATCGGTCTGGACGACTTCAACCTGATCTGGGCCGAACAGGCCAGGAGGTATCAGGCCGACGACCGGAGGGTGATCGAAACCGGCCAGGCCATCCTCAATTTCGAGGAGCTGCAGACAACTCCCGACGGCCGGCAACTCTGGCTGCGCACCTCCAAGATTCCCCTGTGCGACAGCACCGGCGCCATCTACGGCGTGCTTGGTGCTTATGAGGATATCACCGAGTACAAACGCGCCCTGGAGGCCCTCACCGAGAGCACCAACAACTTCACCCAGCTCTTTCAGTCGGCGCCGGTGCCCATTGCCTTTTCCAGCGAGGCCGACAATTGGGGGGTTATCCGCAACGATGCCTGGTACCACACTTTCGGCTACAGCCGCGAGGAGACAGCCGGGCGCAACGAACTGGAGATCGGGCTATGGGCCAATCCCGAGGACAGGAGCAGCCTTCTCGATCTTGTGGGCACCAATCATTATGCCGCCGCCTTCGACGCCCCCCTCCGGCGCCGGGACGGCTCCATCCGGGCCTGCTCCATTTACGGCCGGTTCATCGGTACCCAAGGCAAACGTTTCCTGATGGTGGTGTATCTCGATGTCACCGACCGCAAGCGGGCCGAGCAGGCCGAGGCGGCCAGCCAGGCCAAGAGCCGGTTTCTGGCCAACATGAGTCACGAGATCCGCACGCCGATGAACGCCATCCTCGGCATGACCCACCTGGCCCTGGAGGCCCGCCATCTCGACCAGCAGCAGCGGCTGCTCCGTACCGTCAAGCAGTCGGCGGAGAGTTTGCTTGGCATCCTCAACGACATCCTCGACTTCTCCAAGATCGAGGCCGGCCAGTTGCAGCTCGACCAGCGGCCCTTCCGGCTCGATCGGCTGCTGGAGAAGCTGGTTTCGATCATGAACGTGCCGGCGGTGGAAAAGGGGTTGCGCCTCGAGGTGATCAGGGACCCGGCCGTTCCCATGGCGGTGATCGGCGACGATCTCCGCCTGCACCAGATCCTGCTCAACCTGACCGCCAACGCGGTCAAATTCACCGGCAGCGGCTCGGTCACCATCCGGGTGGAGCCAGCCGAGCACCACCCGGAGTCGGCCGACTCGATCGGCCTTCATTTCAGCGTCGCCGACACCGGCATCGGCATCGCCCCCGAGAAGATCGTGGACATCTTCAAGAGTTTCGAACAGGCCGACAGCTCCTATGCGCGCCGATTCGGCGGCACCGGCCTGGGACTGGCCATCAGCCGGCAACTGACCACCCTCATGGGCGGAACCATGTGGGTCGAGAGCCGGGAACGGGTCGGCAGCACCTTCCACCTGGTCCTGCCCCTGGTCCCCTGCGCCGACGATCTTGCCGAACCCCTTGATGGCTCCAAGCTTGACCATCGGAACCGGGTGGTTGCCTCGCTGCGGATCCTGGTGGTCGACGACAACGAGGTCAACCGCGATGTCGCCTCCATGATGCTGGAAAAGGATCACCGGGTGACCACCGCCGCCAACGGGATGCAGGCCCTCCTCGCCCTGGCCGAGGACACCTTCGATGTGGTGCTCATGGATGTGCAGATGCCGGAGATGGACGGCCTGGCCGCCACCCGGGCCATCCGCGCCCTGGAACTGCGGCTGCCGGTCAAGGACGACCTGCCCAGGGAGTTGCTCGGCCTGCTCGATCCCAGACTGCGCGGCGGCCATGTGCCGATCATCGCCATGACCGCCCACGCCATGGGCGAAGATCGGCAGATGTGCCTGGACGCCGGCATGGACGGCTACCTCACCAAACCCTTCCAACCGAATCAGTTGGCCGAGGCACTGTGGTCGCTTGCCCTGCCGGCCGCCCACAGCCCGAAGACGGACGTCGAACCGCAAGCCCCGATCTCACCGGCCGAGCTGACCCTGGATCGGATCACCAACCACATCCATCGGGCCACCGGCCTGCAACCCGACCAGGTCGACCGGCTGGTGACCGCCGCCCGGCTGAGCTTCGCCGACAATCTCGACAGGATGGAGACGGCCCTGGCCGACAACGACGGCCATGCCCTGTCCGAGGCCGCCCACGCCATTAAGGGGACGCTGCTCCAGTGCGGCCTCGACCACCTCGCCGACCAGGCCGAGGAGATCGATTTCCGCGCCAGCCTTGACGATGTCGCCGGGGTCGCCCCGCAGGTGGTGACGCTCCGGCACGCCCTGGCTGGGCTCATCGAGCCCCGGTGAAAAACCTCTTTCACTCGGAGAGCTGGAGGTGGCAGCATACGCTGCATTGACCCACACCATGGTCATCCGGCGCCAACACCGGCTGTGTGCGGATTCACCCGGAAATCCCGATTCCGTTCCCTGCCTGCTGCTCCTGATCAAGAGTTCGGGGTCGGATCGAGCGGCTATTTGACCGGGATGTCGGACAGGTGCTATACTGGTAAAAATTCTTCTCCCCAGATTGGGGAAGATACTCCATTTCCGGCACAATGGCCGACCGCGCCATACGCCCCAACACCCTGTTCGTTGCCCATGGCCATCGATCTGCGCACCGTCATCCTCGCCTCCCCCGATCTGCCGACCCTGCCGGTGGTGGCCAGCAGGCTGCTTGCCTTGACCGCCGACGAAGAGACCCACCTGGCCGAGATCGCCGACCTGGTCGCCCGGGACATGGCCCTGTCCGCCAAGCTGCTCCGCGTGGTCAATTCCTCCTTCTACGGCCTGCCCCGCCGGATCGGATCGATCCAGCAGGCGGTCACCATGCTGGGCGTCAATGCGGTGCGCAGCATCGTGCTTTCCTTCTCCTTCTTCACCCTGCCCGAAAAGAAAAACGCGCTCTTCGACTTCGACCGGTTCTGGAAACGATCACTGGCCGGAGCCGTGGCCGCCAGGGTGATCGCCGAGCATCTGCCGCAGGCTGATAGGGAGGAGGCGTTCATTGCCGGCCTGCTCAGCAACATCGGCCAGTTGGCGCTGGCCGCCGCCATTCCCGGTCAGTACCAGCAGGCTCTGCAGGCGGCCGGCAAGAGTTGGGATGACATCGAGGAGGCAGAGGAGAGCCACCACCTGGGCGTCGCCCATGGTCATATCGGCGAGGAGATCGCCGGGAGGTGGGGCCTGCCGGACCTGTACCGGATCGCCATCCGTCATCATCACGATCCGGCCGCTTACCCCGGCACGGACGAACACGAGGCCCGGGTCGTCAGGATTGTCCACCTCGCCGATCTCCTGGCGGCGATCTTCACCTCGCCGACGCCGGAGGTCATCCACCAGAGTTTCCGGCTCCAGGCCCGGAAGCTGCTCGGGCTGGACGACCGGGCGCTGGATGCCATTGTCGGCCGGATCGCCGAGGCCATCGATGCATCCGCCCACAGTTTCGGACTCGATCTGGCCCCGACCAGATCGGTGGCTGAGATCCTCGAGGAAGCCAACCAGCGGCTCACCCAGTTGCATCTGTCCTACGAGGCCATGAACCGGGAACTGGTCCGTTCAAAACAGAGGCTCGAACAGTTACAGGATGAACTGAGCCACAAGAATGCACTGCTCGAACAACTGGCCAACATCGACGACCTGACCGGCATGGCCAACCACCGCCATTTCCGCGCCGCGCTGGACCGGGAACTGGACCGGGCCGCCGACAACGACTCCAACCTCTCCCTGTTGATGGTGGACATCGACCGGTTCAAATCGATCAACGACAGCCGCGGCCACCAGGTCGGCGATGCGGTGCTCAGGGAATTCTGCCTGCAAACCGCCGCCAAGCTGCGCAATTACGACCTGCTGGCCCGCTACGGCGGCGAGGAATTCGCCGTCATCCTGCCGGAAACCGGGCCCGACGAGGCCATGATCGTGGCCGAAAAGATCCGCCGCATGGTTGAACGGCACCCCTTCGGCGAGCCCACGGACCCCATCCGGGTCACGGTGAGCATCGGCATCGCCGCCACCGGACCGCGTCGGGATCGCCCCTCTCCCCGGGAGTTGATTGGCCTGGCCGACCAGGCCCTCTACGAGGCCAAGAACAGCGGTCGCAACCGGTCGGTTCTGGCGCATAGCGGCTCCGGCGACCCGGACGAGAACACGCTGTGAACCTGACCTCATCGCAACAGCCTTGTATCCAGTAAAAGCCCTGATCAGGCTCTCATCCAGAAGATATGGTCATGACCTTTCCCTCGCCCGGTGACCTGTCAGCGCACCTCGACCCCACAGTCCTCGAAGACCTGCACAGGCAGATGCCGGGCCGGCCGGACATCCTCATCCGCATCATCCGAAGCTTCCTCGGCGCCAGCCCCGACCTGCTGGCGGCGCTGCAAACGGCGGTCCGCTCCCGTGACCCGGAGGCGGTCCGTCGGGCAGCCCACGCGATGAAATCGAGCAATGCCCAGATCGGCGCCAGGCGACTGGCCGCCATGTGCTATGAACTGGAGTTGCTGGGGTCGCTGGGCCAACTCCTCGACGTCGACCAACTGCTGGTCGAACTGGAGATCGAGTACCAATGCGTCGAGGAGGAATTGGGCGTGATGCTGACCGGGCTCCTGGCGGGTAACTCTTCTTTGCCATAAACAAGAGGCATGATCATGGCCTTCTCGCCATCCTTTCACCAACTTCTCCAACGCCACCGTCCCGCCGTGCTGGCGATCCTGTGCACCGCCTGCTTGCTCCTGGCCTGGTGGGTGGTGCAGCGGGCCGATGCCGACATGCGCCAATCACTGCTCCAGCAGGCTCAACTGGTTGCCCGCAGCCTCGATCACGGCCACATCGCCACCCTCACCGGGAGAAAATCCGATCTCGCCACCCCCTCTTACCGAAAAATCAAGGAACAGTTGGCTGCGGCCGGTGCCGTGCACCCCCAATACCGATTGGTCTATCTCATGGACCGTTCTGCCGAGGGCCGGGTGGTTTTTCTGGCCGACGGCGAGCCGTTCGATTCCCCCGACCATGCTCCTCCCGGGACGGTGTTCGAGGAGGCACCCACCGGTTTTCTCCGGGTCTTCGATGCCAGGATCCCGGTGGTCGCAGGACCGGTCGCCGACAGCCGGGGCACCCGGATAGCCGCCCTGATCCCTCTGATCGATCCCGGCAGCGGCAGGGCGACCGTCCTCGGCCTGGATGTCGATGCCCGCGCCTGGGCCCTGGAGGTCGCCGCCCGCTCCGCCCTGCCCATCGGCCTGATGCTGGTGCTGTTGATCCTCGCAGCAGCGGTGCTGGCGGCTAACCGAGACGGAAACACCGCACCTCGGCCGGTCTTAAAGCGCCTGCTGCCCCCCCTGGTTGTCCTCCTGCTGCTGCTCTTCGGCACCGCGGCATCACTCCTCTGGCACGAGCACCGGGGCAACCTGCAGCGGCAGTTGACCGCGACCAACAGGGCCATCGCCGCAGAACTTCAGATGGACCTGAAAAACCATACCCAGGCCCTGGCAACGGTCATCCGGACCCTCACCGCCGAGCCGCGCCTGCAGGAAGCGCTGGCGCAAACGGACACCAACCGCCTGCTGGCCGACTGGCTGCCACTCTATGAGAGCCTCCATCGGGAACAAAACCTCACCCATTTCTACTTTTTCGACCCGCAACGCATCTGTCGCCTTCGCCTCCACAAACCGGAAAAGCACGGCGACCTGATCAACCGGTTTACCCTGCTCGAGGCGGAGCGGACCGGGGCCACCGCCTCGGGTCTGGAAATCGGTCCCCTTGGCCTGGTGACCCTCAGGGTGGTGCGGCCGGTATACCGGGTGGGTCAATTCATCGGTTATGTGGAATTAGGCAAGGAGATCGAGGAAATCCTCCACGACCGGCACCGTCAATCCGGCAGCCACCTGGCGGTGACCCTCGACAAGGACCTGGTGGACAGACCGCAGTGGGAGGAGAGCATCCGCAGACTTGGCCGCGAGGCCGAATGGAACCGTTTGGAGCGGCGGGTGATCAACTACACCTCCCTGGGACCACGATTGCCCGACGCCTTTGTCCCGCTGGCCGCGCACGGCGAGGGCGACCCGACCGAGATGGACCTGACCCTCGCCGATACAGCCTGGCGGGCCTCGGCGCTTCCCCTCACCGACGCCTCCGGCATCCGTATCGGCGATCTCCTGGTGCTCACCGATATCACCAACGCCACCGCTGCCTTCGGACAGCGATTGCGCCTGGGTGCAACCACCATCGGCGTGCTCCTGGCTGCCATCGTGGCTTTTCTCGTCGTTCTCTTGCGCAACACCGACAACGACATCGCCGCCCAGCTCACTGTGTCGAGGGAGCGAACCCGACGCAACGCCCGTCAGCGGGAGGCCATCGCCCAGCTTGTTGTCGACGCCGATGTGGTCGGCGGCGATCTCGCCGCCGCCATCGATTCCATCGTCAAGGCGACAGCCGCAACCATGGGGGTCGCCAGGGTCGGCGTGTGGTGGTTTTCCGAGGATGCCGACACCTTGCACTGCTTGACCCTCTATGCCGGCGAAACCGGGGAGTTCAGTTCCGGCATGGTACTCCGCATGCAGGACTATCCGTTGTATTTCGAGGCCATCCGACGGGAAACCAGGGTCTGTTTCGATGACGCCCAACAGGATGACCGGACCCGGGAGCTGACCGAGAACTACCTGATCCCCCTGGGCATCACTTCGATGCTCGATGCCGGGATATTCCTCGGCGGCAGGTTGGAGGGCGTGGTCTGCCTGGAGCATGTCGGTCCCGCTCGCAGGTGGCAGGCCGACGAGGACTCATTTGCCGGAACCGTGGCCGCCTTGGTGGCTCAGGTCTTTCTCAATACCGAACGCAACCGGGCGGAGAAGGCCCTGCAGGAGAGCGAAGCCCTGTTTCGCGCCCTGTTCGCCGACTCGCCGGTGTCGATCATCATCCACGACCGGGAAACGGGGGAGATCATCGACGCCAACCCATCGGCCTGCGCCCATTACGGCTTCACCTCTGTGGACGAACTCAAGACCAACGAGTTCTGGATGGAGCCGCCCTATGCATTCGACGATGCCCTGGCCTGGATCAGGAAAGCGGCCCGGGAAGGCACCCAGCAGTTCGAATGGCTCAACCGCAGGGCCAACGGCGACCTGTTCTGGGAACAGGTCCACCTGAGCCCGCTGACCATTGGCGGCGAGCAGCGCATCCTGGCGACCACCATCGACATCACCGCGCTCAAACGCACGGAGGAGGCGTTGCGCAAGCTGTCGCAAGCGGTGGAACAGAGCCCGGCAAGTGTCGTCATCACCGACCTCAAGGGCATCATCGAGTACGTCAACCCCAAGTTTTCCGATATCACCGGCTACACCCGCGAGGAGACCATCGGCTGCAACCCGAGAATTCTCAAGTCGGAAGCCACCGACAGCAGCGTATACGTTGAGCTGTGGAAGACCATCACCTCCGGGGGGGAATGGAGGGGTGAATTCCAAAACCGAAAAAAAACCGGTGAAGATTATTGGGAGATGGCCACCATTTCCCCCATCAGGGACCACCACGGTCAAACCACCCATTTCCTGGCGGTCAAGGAGGACATCACCGAACGCAAGCAGACCGAGGAACTGCTCCGTCGCCAGGATGCCCTCCTCCAGGCGGTGGCAAACAGCGTCCACACTCTCCTGTCCAAGGCCCATATCGATGACGCCATCCGGCAGGCCCTGGAGATCGTCGGCCGGGCGACCGACCAGGACCGAGCCTACCTGTTCGAACACCATGTCGATCCGGCCAGCGGCGAAAACCTGATGAGCCAGCGGTATGAGTGGGTCCGGGACGGCGTCTCGGTCCAGATCGACAATCCGGAGTTGCAGAATCTTCCCTTTGATCCCCTGTTCAGCCGTTGGTTCGATCTGTTCCACCGGGGAGAGGCGGTGGCCGGTCTGGTGCGCGATTTCCCCGAAAGGGAGCGATCCATTCTGGAGCCGCAGGAGATCATCTCCCTGATGGTGGTGCCGGTGGAGGTCGATGGTCGGTTCTGGGGTTTTGTCGGCTTCGACAACTGCCGAACGGCTTACCAATGGGGAGCCGATGAACAGGCCATCCTGACCTCACTGGCCGCCTCGCTGGGCACGGCGATCATGCGGCACCGCTCCGAGGCGGCGCTGAGGGAGTCCAATCTCAGGCTGGAGGAGGCCACCAGGGCGAAAAGTCTCTTCCTCGCCAACATGAGCCATGAGATCCGCACGCCGATGAACGCCATCATCGGCATGACCCACCTCGTCCACAACACCGAACTCGACCGGCGGCAGCGCGACTATGTCAATCAGATCCAGCAGGCCGCCCAGTCGCTGCTGCGGATCATCAACGACATCCTCGACTTCTCCAAGATCGAGGCCGGCAAACTCGAACTGGAACAGGTCGCCTTCCGCCTGGAGGACGTCGTCGCCAATGCCCTCGTCCTCCAGCGGCAACCCGCCCTCGACAAGCACATCGAGCTGCTCTTCGATCTCCGCAGCCCGCATCTCGTCGGCGAGGCCGGCACCTTCCTGGGGGACCCGCTGCGTCTTGAGCAGATCCTGACCAACCTTCTGACCAATGGTGTCAAGTTCACCGATGCCGGCCATGTCCTGCTCGCCCTCGAGGAGGTGGACCGAACGGCGACAACCTGTGATCTTCGCCTCATCGTCGAGGACACTGGCATCGGCATGACCACGGAGCAGATCGACCAACTGTTCACCGAGTTCACCCAGGCGGACAGCTCGACCACCCGCCTCCACGGCGGCACCGGCCTTGGCCTGAGCATCGCCAAGCGGCTGCTTGCCCTCATGGGCGGCGACATTGTCGTCGCCAGCGAGCCGGGGCTGGGCAGCCGATTCACCTGCACGCTGACGCTTGAGCCAGCTCCGCCCATTGGCGATCCGGACCAACCGGCCGACCGGCGTCGCCGGGCCCTGGTTGTTGACGATCATACCCCGGCCCGCACGGTCCTTTGCACCATGCTCGGCCATTTCGGGGTGGACTGTGCGGAGGCGGCAAGCGGTCAGGCCGCGCTTGATCTGCTCGGCAAAACCGAGGCAGCCTATGATTTCGTCTTTGTCGACTGGGTGATGCCGGGCATGGCCGGCGAGGAGTTGATCGAGGCAATCCGCATCCTGCCCCTTTCCCGACGCCCGGTGGTCGTCGTGGTCTCGGCCCATGACCTGGAGTCGATCCATGAACGCTGCGATCGGCAGGGTCTCTGCCATTTTCTGCCCAAACCGGTCCTGCCCGGGGATTTGCGCCACCTGATGACCGCAGGTCACCGTGAAGAGAACACCGAGGCCGCGTTCCGGGCTACGGCTGCCCATCCCCATCTTCAGGGCATGCGCATCCTCCTGGTCGAGGACAACCTGATCAACCAGCAGATTGCCTCGGAAATGCTCGTTTATCACGGCGCGATCGTCGATCTGGCCGGCAACGGCCAGGAGGCGCTGGACATGGTCTTCGCCGGCCCACAACAGCCCTACCATGCCATTCTCATGGACATTCAGATGCCGGACATGGACGGTTACGAGGCAACCCGCAGGCTCCGCGCCGAGCCGCGGTCTGCCCGGGTACCGATCATCGCCATGACCGCCCATGCCATGGTCGAGGAGAAGGAGCGCTGCCTGGAAGTAGGCATGAACGCCCATGTGGCCAAGCCCTTTACCCTGGAGGATCTCCTCGCCGCTCTGACACCGTACTGCCCCAAGGCGACGCCGGGAGACCCTGTCTCCATCGGCCGTTCAGCCGCTATGGAGGCGGCGTCCCCCCTCGCAAACGGACTTGATCTCGACAAGGGACTGTCCCAGTGCGCGGGGAACAAAGAATTGTACGACAGAATCCTGGCGGGATATGAGCAGGAATTCACCGGCTTGGCCGATACCCTCGCCGCCTGTCTGGGCCGGGGGCAGTGGACAGAGTTGGCGACTCTGGTCCACGGTTTCAAGGGACTGTCGGGCACCGTCGGTGCCCTGGACTTGCAGACCCTGGCCGAGGAGATCGAGCGGGCCGCGGCGGCCCACTCGCCTCAGTTGCCGTCGTTGATCGACCGGCTGCGCAGTCTGCTGGCCACGACCCTGGCCAACCTGCACCGGGCGAGGCCGGCACCGGCCGATGCATCCGCCCCGGCAGCGGTTGCCGGGACCGCCACCGCTGCCCCGGAACTCCTGGGGGTCCTGCGCAGACTGCTTGCCGAATCGGACAGCGCCGCCCAGGATTTTTGGAAGGAACATGAACAGACGTTCTGTGCCGTTCTGCCGGCACCTCTTGGCAAGCAGATGGCCCAGGCCATCGCCCGTTTTCAATTCGAGGAGGCCCTGAACCTCCTGACAACCCATTTGACACCCTGATCCATGAACGAACTGTCCGATAAAAAGATCACCATTCTCTGCGTCGACGACACGCCGGCCAATCTTTTTCTGCTGGTGGAACTGCTCAAGGGCATTTATAGAGTGAAAACGGCGACCACCGGCGTCCAGGCCCTGCAGATCGCGGCGGCCACTCCCCCGGATCTCATTCTCCTCGACGTGATGATGCCGGGCATGGACGGGTATGAGGTCTGTCGCCGCCTCAAGGAGGACGCAGCCTGTCGCGACATTCCCATCCTCTTTCTCACCGCCAGGACCCAGGTGGAGGACGAAGCGCTTGGCCTCAACCTGGGGGCCGCCGATTATATCCACAAGCCGATCAGCCCGCCCATCCTCCTGGCCCGCATCCGCCACCACCTGAAGATCAAACAGTACAACGATCTTCTTCAGGGCCGTAACCACTACCTGGAGGAGGAGGTATCGCGCCGGGTCACCCAACTCCACCGGATGCAGGCGGCGACCATCCATGTGATCACCACCCTGGCCGAATTCCGCGACGAAGAAACCGGCAACCATATCCGCCGCACCCAGGAGTACATGCGATTGATCGTCGATGAGATGAGCCGGTTTACCGAGCATGCCGACACCCTGACTGCGGACCGGCGGGTGCAGATCGTCAACTCGGCACCCCTGCACGATGTCGGCAAGGTGGCCATCCCCGACACCATACTTCTCAAGCCCGGCCGGCTGAACGCAGAGGAGTTCGAGATCATGAAAACCCACTCGATCCGGGGCGACGAGATCCTCTCACGGGCCATGAAGAACCTGGGGGATACCGGCGGTTTTCTCGAGACGGCTCGGCAGATTGCCCGCTCCCATCATGAGCGGTGGGATGGGAGCGGTTATCCCGACGGTCTCGTCGCCGCCGCCATCCCCCTGCCGGCCCGGATGATGGCGGTGGCCGACGTCTATGACGCCGTCCGTAGCGAACGTCCCTACAAGCGGGGCATGAACCACGACGAGGCCTTGGCCATTGTTCGGCAAGGCAGGGGCAGCCACTTCGATCCCCAAATCGCCGATGTATTTGTCTCCTTTGACCAGCAGGTGCAGGAGATCAGCGAGCAATGGGCCGACCGTCCCTGACCCGGTGCACTGTCCCTCACAGAAGATTGTGCTGCTGTTTCATCTCGTTGTAGACCAGGGAGGAAAAACCGCGGATCACGCCGCCGCTTGAGCGCATCCACTGTTTGTAGTTCGCCGGTCTGGCCGGTCGCTCGACAATGCCGACCACGGCGTAGGGCACCTTGCGACCGTCCCTGGTCCGGGCCACCATGATGCCCATGTCGCCGCAGAGCAGCGCCGTGGTGCCGGTCTTGTTGTAGACATTGGTGGCACGGGAGATTTCCGTGCCATAGAGGAGACGGTCGGGACCCGGCAGCGCCATCACCCTGAGCATCTCCTTGGAGTGGGGCAACTGGTGGTTCCACAGTGCCTTGAGATAGCGGATATAGTCCGCGGGCAGGGCGGCATTCTTATAGGTCCGGCCGTCCGATGGGATGTATTCCCTGATGATCACCCGCTGCAGCAGGTGTCCGTATTCCTTCTTGAGCAGCGCCTCGCACCGGGCCGGGCCACCGAGCTGGCGGATGAACCAGTTGGTCGCCGGGTTGCTGCTCTGCTGGATCATTGCCTCCATCATCCGCCGATGCTGGGCGGTGTAGGTGGCCTTCCCC
>JAUWAH010000059.1 GCA_030602145.1 Desulfobulbus sp. | reverse complement strand
ACCACCACCTCGCCGGCGTGGAGTTGCACGGCCCCGCCCCGCATGGGGCCGGTGCGAATCTTTGGACCGCACAGGTCCTGGAGGACAGCGATTGGCCGCTCCCATCTCCTTTCCGCCTCGCGCACCGCGTTCAGGGTGGCCTCGTGGGCCTCGTAGCTGCCGTGGGAAAAGTTGAGCCGGGCCACATCCATGCCGGCGAGAATCATTCTGCCCAGCATTTCCGGGGTATTGCTCGCCGGCCCGATGGTGCAGACGATTTTCGCCTTCTTGTTGACGCTGGTGTGGGTTTGGCTGGGTACGGTGGCCAGCAGCTTGAACAGGGCGTCGAAGTCAAAGGGCTTGGCCAGGACTCCCAGGACATTGGGAGCGGCAGTGAGCCGCTCCCTGGTGGCCTGATCGTCGTGGGAGGAGGTGATGATCACGATGGGCAGGTGCGGGCAGACCACCTGAATGGCCTCGATGAACTTGAAACCATCCCAGTGGGGCATCTCGATGTCGCTGAGGATGATGTCGTAGGCGTTGGCCGTGGCCCGCTGGAATCCCTGGTGGCCGTTGTCGGCGGTATCGACGGTGTAGCCGGCCTGTCCGAGGCGGGAGCGGAGCAGATGCTGGGTGGGTTTGGAATCTTCAAGCACAAGAATGCGCATGGTGGCCTCACGGGATGGATTTACCGATTGTCATTGGATGCTCCCTGTAGCATAGTGGAAAACCGTGGAAAGAGAAAAAGGGAAAATGAACGGATTGCCGGGTGCGGCGTCGTTTTTCCGTCGTTGAAGAGGTCTTTGTGGAGGAGACTATGCAGGTGATTGTTGATTTGTGTCTGGTGCCGTTGGGCGTGGGCGTGTCGGTGTCCAAGTATGTGGCCGAGTGCCACCGGGTGTTGGAGGAGGCGGGGTTGCAGACGCAGCTGCATGCCTATGGCACCAATATCGAGGGTGAGTGGGATGCGGTGATGGCGGCGGTCAAGCGTTGCCACGAGCGGGTGCATGCGCTGGGCGCGCCGCGCATCACCACCACCATCAAGCTCGGCACCCGCATCGACCGAGCCCAGACCATGGCCGACAAGGTGCGTAGCGTCGAGGAGAAGCTGGGGTAAGTTCCCTCTCTTTTCCCGGGACATTCTTCCGGTGCGTTGTGGCCGGCCAGCTTGATCCAGCCATGCGGGTCAGTGTGGCACCGATGTTTTGAGCAGGACCAGGTACGCAGCTCCATCTTCCTTCATCTGGCCGGCTTCCCGGCCCGCCTGGTCACCGGTGCCCCAAAACACATCAAGTCTTCCAGGCCCGATGATGGCCGAGCCACGGTCCTGAACGGTGACCAACCTGCGCATGGGCTGCCAGGCGGCCGCCTGGTCGTTGCCGGCCACGATCGGCCGCCGGCTGTCGAGAAAAACCAGACTGCCGGGCGGATAGCAGCGATGATCGGCGGCGACGGATCGGCCGGGTGTCAACGGTTGACCCAGGCTGCCGATCGCCGGTCCGGGTTCGCCCCAGTGAAAGAAAATGAAGGAATCGTTGTGATGGAGGATCTGATCGTACTCCTCCGGGTGGAGTTCCAGATATCGCCTGATGGAGTCCATGGTGACATCGGCCAACTGCATCCGACCGGTGTCGACCAGATATTTGCCGATGCTGGCATAGGCATGGCCGTTGTTGACGGCGTACCGCACCCCGCGCCGCGACCCGTCGGCAAGGTGGATGATGCCCGAGCCCTGGACATGGAGGACAAAGGCATCGAAACGGTCTTTGAGCCAGACCAGTTCCTGGCCCGCCAGCAGGTTCCCCTGTTCAATTTCCCGCCTGGTCCAATAGGGGACGATTCCCCCCCCCTCCCGCCGACCCCGCACCTGTTTCCTGCCGTTTTTTTTGTGGATGACCAGATCGTCCGGCACCCGGAAGAGGGGGTGGACATAGGGTGGCCTCCTGTCGAGGCTGCCGGCGAACACCGGCTGGTAATAGCCGGTGATCAGCATCCGCCGACGGACGGTATCGCCGCAGGCATCGATGGCGATGAGGTCGAATCTGCTCTGGATTTTCCGCTGAAACGTCGCCGGTGAGGGGCGCGATTGGAGCACCTGCCGCAGGTGGAGGTGGGTGTCGATGAACCGCTGCACGGGCACCGTCCTGCCGGCGACCTGATAACCGCCACCGGCGGGCGAGGCGGCGCGGAGAAAGGTGAGGCTCCGGGAGAGGGCCTCGTCAAGGTCGTGCAGATCGAGATCGTCCTCGATCGTCAAGGAGACGGCGGCGGATCCGGAGGCCGCCGCAGCCTGGTTGGCGGCTGGCAGCAGCGTCCACCAGAGGGCGAGGAGCAGGACGATGCGGAATCTGGTGGCGATCATCGACCCAAGACCATTTTTCGGTCCGGAGACTGGCACGCCCGATCTCCGTGAGCAGGGTTGTCGGGCGGAGGGTGCATCAGCTTTTCTCCCGATCCGGTCGGTTGAAATGATCGGCGAAAGCGATCGTGAAGGCGGCCAGGTCCTGGTCCGGCAGGTGATTGATGCCGGCCGCCGCCTCCCTGCCGCCTCCGGTCGGGAATCGGCGGCAGAGCCCGTCGGCCCCCCGGCGGGTGATTAGGGGGGCGCGGACACTGACCAGGAAGCCGCCGCCGGGACGGGCAAGCAGGATGGCATGGGCCATGGCGGGCTGCTCGACGGCGAGCCGGTTGGCCAGGGTGCCGACGATCCGGTTGGCCCAGGGGGCGGACGGAAGCAAGTAGATGCGGCCGGCGTCGTCGGCGAGATGGGGCTCCAGATCGGTCGCCTTGGTCATGTCCTCCTCGTAGCCGCGTCGAATGCGGTCGAGGAGCGGTGATTGGTCGGCCATGCGGAGTGGATCGGCAAAGCGGTGCACCTCGCGGAACAGGTCGGCGGGATGCACCAGCAGGTCTTCCTCCGAAAGACCATAGCCGTTGTAATTGAGCAGCAGGCCCATTTCCCTGAGCTGCTGCTGTTCTTCCGGTCGCAGGCCGAGATCCTCGGCGTGGCGGCAGGCCACCTCGTCCAGATTGTCGCCAAAGGCGCCGACCAGGGCCCAGGGGCGATGGGCGCCGTCCAGCAACCGGTCGATGATCAGCGAGGTACAGGTCCGGGGGGATGGATCGATGTGGAGGCTGAGGGCCTCGTCTTCCGGCAGGTCGCCGCTGAAGTGGTGATCGGCGTAGAAGATGCGGTTGTCCTGGGCGAGGAGGCGGGCCAGCGCCGAGCGGTTGCGGTCGAGGCTTATGTCGAGCACCGTGATGTGGCTGGAGCGGATATCGACCAGCCGGTCGAGGAGGGTGACATCGCGCTTGACGCCGGTCACCAGCCGGGCATCGGGCTGCGGTCGGTGGAGCCGGAGTTGCTGCAGGGCACAGATGCCGTCGGCGTCGCCATTGAAGACATCGTAGCTGGCCATGTCCGTCGAAGGCGGCAGCGGAGGGCCGGTTACATGCCGGGCAACTCGAAACCCAGGGGGTTGCCGATGTTGGCCAGGCGAAAGGTGATCATGAAGGTCTGGTCCCCAGGGGTGGAGTTGGCGGAGAGTTCCACCGACCAGCAGGGTTGCAAATAGCGGAGCCGTAGGGTCTCCTCGATGGTTTCGCTCTGCTCGATGGCCCGTTCGATACTGTAGCCGGCGGCGAAATTGTGGGGCAGCAGATACCAGAGGGTGCTGCGCACGGAATTGACGTCAGTGCGTTCGTTGTACCGGTAATCCAGTGAAAAGAGGTCGCCCCGATCACTGTAATAATCGCCGTCGAGGGAGTGGAGAAAGGCGCCGTCGCCATAGACGTCAATGTTGGTGGTGTATTTGAGCCGCATGGTCTGCACCGGGTAGAAGCCGGTTTCGACGATGACCGGGGTCAGCGGGGTGTCGCTCATCTCGCTGCGCAGGTCGAACCCTTGCTTGGCCTTGACAAAGGCGTAATCGCGATCGAATTCCCGGCCCCTGTGTTCACCGGCCACGGAAAAGAAATTGGAGAGGCCGTAGTAGAGGGCGTTTTCCTCCTCAAGGTCGTCGATCGCATCGAATTGGGGCAGCCATTTCCTGTCCGGGATCGAGGTGTGGCTGTAGGCGACAAAGGGCCGCAGGATGTGGCTGAGGGTGTCGCCGCCACCCAGTTCGACCGCGAAATCACGCATCAGGGTGGTGGCAACCTCACCGGTGAGCCGCGAGAGAAAGCGGTTTTCCGAGTCGGTGTCTTCCCATTCGGCGGCGCCGTTGGCATCGATCAGATAGGAGGTGTTGCGGACACCGCCGGTGATGCTGCTTTCGAGGTAGGGCGTCAGGGGGATGCCGGCTGTCACCATGGGCATCAGATCGATGCGTTGGGCGCCGACTCCCTTGTCCCGCCAGAAATGGGTGTAGTTGGCATCCCAGAGCAGGTCCGGTCCGCTGGCGGAGACGATGGGCACCAGGCCCGAATAGGTCAGTGAGGGCAAGGTCCAGGGCAGGGAGGGATTGTCGGCGGTATAGACCTGCTCGGAGATGTCGTTGACCGCCAGCGTTTCACCCAGCAAGGCGGTACCGTTGTCCCAGGATCGCAGGGTCGCCAGGGTATTTTCTCGATACCTGTTGGTTTTGTCGATGAAGCCCCGGCCGAAGGTCCTGGTGAAGACTTCCTGGCTGGCGTTGAAGCCGGTGGAGCCGGTGTTGAACTCGCGCAGGTAATCGAGGTCGGAGGCGATGTCCAGATCCAGCCGGGTCGTCCAGGCACCGATGTTCTGGTCGGCCTTGCCGCGGAGCCAGTACCGGTTGGTGTTGGTGTGGGTGAATTGGCCCTCCCGGTAGTAGTCGACCTCGGAGGGATCGGACAGGTCGTCGTCGAGCCAATGGCCCATCAGCATGCCTTTGCTCCCTTCGTCGAGCATGTAGCGGAACTCGGCGCCGGCCATGATGCCGCGGTTGGCGAAGTAGCGGGGGTAGAGGGTCAGGTCGGCACTGGGCGAGAGGTTGATGAACAGGGGGATCTCGGCACCGAACCCGTCGCGATCGGAGAAGGAGAACGAGGGAAAGAGCAGGCCGGTTTGACGTTTTCGTTTGGCCGGCAGGAGCATGACCGGGGTGTACAGGACCGGCACGTCCAGGATGCGGAAGGTGGCGTGCTGGAGCAGGGCGTAGCCGCCGTCGGTCAGGCTGACGTCGGCGGCGGCAAAGGACCAGGGCGGGGTCTGGCCCGGCTCGAGCTTGCAGGTGACGACCCAGCCGTCTTCAATATGGTAAGTGAGGGCACCGGTCTTTTCGATGACCCTGCCTTCGAAATGGAGTTCCTTGTGCTCGCGGACAACGGTGGCGTGTTCAAAGCTGCCGGTGGACGCCTCAAGGTCGATGGTGCCGGAATCGGCGGTCAATTGATCGGTGCCGATATCGATGAGCACATTGCCCTTGATGGTCAGCAGGCCACGGGTCAGGTCGTAGGACATCCAGTCGGCCTTGATGGTGGTGACCGCCCTGGTGGCAACGACCGATTGCTCCCGGCTGACATCCTCGGCGAATGTTTCGGTCTTGGCGGCCTTCTCCGCCTGGGCCGGGTCAAGGGGCTCCCTTTTTTCGAGCAGGACATTGCCCTCGGCGATGATGGTGGGCGGATTCTCGTGTCGGGTCAGCCGATCGGCGGTCAACTCCCACTGCCGGGCTCCGACGGTCACCGCCTGGGAAAAAGACGGCAGGAAGAACAGGCCAAGGAGGGAGAGGACGATAACGGTCAGGAACGGGGAGGGGGATGGGACGGGCTTCACCTCGTTCGGCTCCTCCGGGGGGCTAAAAGGGACGGTATCGGCGGACGGCATAACCAGCGGCGCGATACCTCAACTGGTTGGAGCAATGGGCAAAACAGACGAAAAACAGCCAGGTGCCCATCACCCACGGCAGGCTCGAATGTACGGGTCGGCATGGGTTGTGTCAAGCGAAAAGTCGACGATTTGCCTTGCACCGCCGGGGAAATTGGTTTACAAATCGCCAGTCGCAATATTGCTTAATGACTTGATTTTTCGAAGCCTGCCCCAGCCTTCGCCCACATGGGTTTGTCGCGATGGCATCAACTGTCCGCAGTGCTGTATGAACGCTCTCTTCGGCCCGGTGAATTCCAGGCGACTCGGCCGTTCCCTCGGCATCGACCTCTTCACGAGCAAAATTTGTAACCTCAATTGTGTCTACTGCGAGGTTGGCCCGACGATCACGCCGGTCTGCCGCCGGGGCACCTATTCCCCGCTCCGGGCACTGCTTGAGGAGATCGACAGATTCTGTGCCGACACGGCGCGGCTGGCCAGCATCGATGTGTTGACGGTGACCGCCCAGGGTGAACCGACCCTGCACAGCGGCTTGGGCACCATCCTCGCCCATCTGCGTGCCAAGGCCGACAAGCCGGTGGCCGTGCTCACCAACGGCACCACCCTCATGGACGAAGGGGTACGCAGCGATCTCATGGTGGCGGATATCGTCATTCCTTCCCTGGATGCGGCTCGGACGGAGAGTTTTCGCCGGGTTGACCGGCCGACCGCTGAGTTGGATCTGGATGCGGTCATCGAGGGATTGACGATTTTTTCCCACGCCTTTAAGGGTACCCTCTGGCTGGAGATTCTCCTGGTTCAGGGGATGAACGACACGTCCGAGGATATCGATGCGCTGATCGGGGTGCTCGGCCGGATGCGGCTTGACAGGATACAGCTCAATACGGTGGTGCGTCCGCCGGTGGAACAGGATGCCCGACCGGTGAGCAACGAACGGCTGACGGCGATCGCCCAGCGGCTGAGGCAGGCCCTGTCGCGGCCCGTCGACCTGCCGTTCGCCACGTTGAGTGGTGAGGGCGGCATCCGGCCCGGTGTTTCGGCTGGCCCGGAGGCGGCCGCAATCATCGAACAGATCAGAGATATGGTGTGGCGGCGGCCATGTACCGCTGCCGACATGGCCCGGACTTTCCATCTTGAAGGTCCGGAACAGATTGAGCAACTGCTCGCGCCGCTGGTGCGCGCCGGTGAACTGCGCCTGCTGGAACACGGCGGCCATCGGTTCTATCAGCGCGGACCGTGACCGTCGGGACATCCTGCCCCTGAGCAGGAGCCCCGATCCCGGACCATGAGCGGCAGGCGTTGCTGAAACAAATGACCGAAAGGAAACGAATGACAGAAAACGATCACGACGAACAAGAAGAGAAAACCGTGCCCGCCCCTGCCCGCAAGGCAAAGACCGGCGCCTGGTGGAAGAGTGTCGCCAAGGATAAGGCGGCCACGGTGGCACCTCAAGAGGCGAGGCCGCAGGCAGCAGGCGATGCGGAGCAACCCGTGACCCCGGCGGTCGAATCGGTCGCCGTCCCGGTTGAGCCCGAGGGCCAAAGCGATCTGCAACCACTTGCCGAGGTACCCCGCGATGGTGCCGATCACGGCGAAGTGAGCACAGGGTCGGATGACAGCGCATCCGGTGAGGCGGAATCACCTGCGCCTGCCAAGAAACGGCGGTCTCGCCGCGGTGGGAAAAAGCGGAGCAAGCAGGCCGAGGCCTCGCCGGTTCAGGACGAGGCGGATGAGGCCGCAGAGGCGGCATCGGAGCATGATCAGGCCGAGCCGGATGAGGACGAGGAAACCGACCGGGTCGAGGATGTGCAGCCGGAGGTGCCGGACAAAGCGGTCACCTACAAACTGCTGATCAATGCCGAGGAGCCGGAGGAATGCCGCATCGCCCTGGTGGAGGACGGCCGGCTCGAATCGTTCCATGTGACCACCATCGATCGCGAGCCAACCAAGAACAACATCTACAAGGGGCGGGTTGTTTCGGTCGAGGCCAACCTGCAGGCCGCCTTCGTCGATATCGGCACCGGTCGCAACGGCTTTCTGCCGTTCAACGAGATCCATCCGGAATACTACCGCCAGGATGTCAACGAGCGCGTCCGCACCCTGATCAGCCAGCAGCAGTGGAAGAAACTGAAGATCGAGGAGGTTGTCCAGAAGGGCCAGGAGGTGCTGGTGCAGGTGGTCAAGGAGGTGACCGGCAACAAAGGCGCCAACATGACCACCTATCTGTCGCTCCCCGGGCGCTGCCTGGTGCTGATGCCCGGCAGTGACAGTGCCGGCATCTCCCGGAAGATCGTCGGCGAGGAACGGCGTGCCAACCTGCGGGAGATCATGAGCGAGTTCGAGATCCCCGAGGGTATCGGTTATATCATCCGCACCGCCAGCGCCGAAATCACCCGGGCCGTCCTGGAAAAGGACCTGCACACCCTGCTTGCCCTCTGGGAAGAAATCAAAAAGCGTGGCCAGACCATGGATGCGCCCGCCCTGGTTTACGAGGAGCAGGATACGGTGGTCCGGTTTCTCCGTGATCATTTTTTTCAGGAGATCAAGGAGATCACCGTTGACACCGAGGAGTCGCTTGCCAACGTCACCGCCTTCATCGCCCAGTTGCCGGAAAAACAGCGTCAGGTCAAGGTGCGGCTGCACCGAGGCGCCAAGCCCATTTTCAACCAGCACAACATCGAGGAGCAGATCGAATCGATCTTCAAGCCCCAAGTGGCCCTGCCGTCGGGCGGCTCCATCGTCATCAATCCCACCGAGGCGCTGGTGGCCATCGATGTCAACTCCGGCCGAACCTCCAAGAACGCCGATTTCGACGAGACTATCTTCCTCGCCAACATGGAGGCCGCGGCCGAGTTGGCCCGGCAACTGCGGCTGCGCGACCTGGGTGGCCTGATCGTGGTCGACTTCATCGACATGCGCAACAAGAAGCATATCCGCGAAGTCGAACGGCAGGTGAAGGTCAGCATGAAGCGGGACAAGGCCAAGGTCGACATCAGCAAGATCTCCCGGTTCGGGCTGATGCAGATTTCCCGGCAGAAGATGGGCGCGCCGATCGAGAAGGGCAGCTACCGGACCTGCGAACACTGCCAGGGGCGGGGTGTGGTCCGCTCGGTGGAGACGCTGGCGCTCTATTACCTCCGCCGCATCCAGACCGGCGTCACCCGCAAGAAGGTGGCCCGGATCGAATGCCGCCTGCCGCTCGACGTCGCCCAGTATCTGCTCAACAAAAAGCGGCATGAACTGGTTGATCTGGAGGCCAGGCACTCCGCCCGGATCGATATCGTTCCCCGGGTGGACATGAAGCCCGGCGACAGCCAGATCGAGTTTCACGACACCGATTCCGGCACGGGCCGGTGAGGGCGGCCGCCTGCCCGCATCGGCCGGACGACCCGCATCTCGGGGTGAAAAAAGAACTTGAATCCCCT
>JAUWAH010000407.1 GCA_030602145.1 Desulfobulbus sp. | reverse complement strand
ATGACCGATGAGGTCAAGCGGTTCACGGAGGGGTTGCGTCGCAGCGAGGCCAACTATCGGGGTATCTTCGAGCATGCTCTGGAAGGGGTCTATCAGTCCAGCCTGGAGGGGCGTTTTCTCAAGGCCAACCCGGCCCTGGCCAGGATCCTCGGCTATGATTCACCCGACGAGCTGATTGCGGCCATCACTGACATCAGGCACCAGTTTTACGTCCATCCCCTCGATCGGGATACCCTGCTGGGTGCCATCGCCAACCAGCAACAGGCCTTCGGTTTCGAGACCGAGGTCTACCGCAGGGATGGCAGCACCATCTGGGTGTTGCTCTCCGCTCGCCTGCGCCGCGACCGGGCCGACGATCCCGGTATCATCGAAGGGTTCATCACCGATATCACCAGCCGCAAACGGGCCGAGGAAGCCCTGGCCGAATCGCGCAACTTCCTTGACGAGATCATCGACAGCTTCGGCGATCCCATGTTTGTCAAGGACAGCCGCCATCGCTGGGTGTTGCTCAACAAGGCGTTTTGCTCGGTCATGGGGCGACCCCGTCACGAGTTGCTCGGTCGTTCCGACCATGATTTTTTTCCGGTGGCGGAAGCGGAGATCTTTTGGGCCAAGGACGAGATGGTCCTGGCCACCGGCCGGGAGAATACCAACGAGGAGTTCCTCACCGACGGCCAGGGGGTCAAACGGACGATTCTCACCCGTAATAGCCTCTTCGTCGACTAGAACGGCGAGCGGTACATCGTCGGCATCATCCGGGATATCACGGAACAGAAACGGGCCGAGGAGGAACGTCTTCGCCTTGAGGCCCGGCTCAACCGGGCCCAGAAAATGGAGGCAATCGGTACCCTTGCCGGCGGTATTGCCCACGATTTCAACAACATCCTGCAGCCGATGCTCGGTTACAGTGAGATGCTCTGCCAACGTCTGCCCGCCGACGGCTCCGAGCAGCGTTATGCCGAGCGGCTGCGCACCGCCGCCCTGCGCGCCAAGGAACTGGTCGGCCACATCCTGGCCTTCAGCCGGCAGGCCGACCACAAGGTCATTTCGGTACGGTTGCAGGCCATCCTCAAGGAGGTGGTGCAGCTCTGCCGGTCGACCATGCCGTCAAACATTGCCATCCAAACAGAGATCGACAACGAGTGTCCGCCCGTGCTCATCGATCCCTCGCATCTGCATCAGGTGGCGATGAACCTGGTTATCAACGGTTTTCATGCCATGGAGACCACGGGAGGAGAGATCGTGGTCCGATTGCGGGAGGAGGTGGTGGCTGGGAACGGTCCCAACGGCACCACCATGGCGCCGGGACGGTACGCGCTTCTCTCCGTTGCGGATACGGGTTGCGGCATCGATCCCGCCATCATTGATAAAATTTTTGACCCTTACTTCACCACCAAGGAGCAGGGCAAGGGCACCGGCCTCGGGCTGGCCCTGGTCCATGGCATCGTCACCGAATGCGGGGGCGACATCCACATCATGAGCGAGGTCGGCAGGGGAACAACCGTCCGGGTTTACCTGCCGGTGCCGGAGGTCGCCGGGACGACGGATGCGGCGACGAGCATTCCGCAGTTTCCGGGCGGCAGTGAACGGGTTCTGCTGGTGGATGACGAGCAGATGATCGTCGACATCTCGACCCTGTTCCTCACCGAACTCGGCTATCGGGTGACCGCCTGCCTGAACGGTGCCGAGGCCCTGGCACTGTTCAGGACCGCCGCCGACCGGTTCGACCTGGTCATCACCGACATGATGATGCCGCGGATGACCGGTGAGCAGTTGGCCCACGAACTCTTTTCGATCAGGCCGGATGTTCCTGTCATCCTCTGCAGTGGGTTCAGCGAGCGGATGGGGCAGGATCAGGCCCGGGCCATCGGGGCGCGGGCCCTGCTGATGAAACCGATCACCTTCGAGGAGATGGCGCGCACCGTCCGTATGGTGCTCGACGAAGCCAAGGGCACAAGAGAGACCTGACCGGAGTATGGACATTATTGACCTCTTTCCGGGTTCCCTTGTTGACAGTTTGTATTTTTTGCGTACAGTAGGCCCCACCTGCGCCGTGGTAGCGCAGGAGACATACACATAGGGTGCTCTATAAACGGAACACGGTGCGAATCCGTGACGGTCCCGCCGCTGTAACTGGAATTTGAGGTCGCAGGCCAAATGGCCAGCCACTGATCGATCATGATCGGGAAGGTGCGACCGGGCAGTATCCAGGAGTCAGAAGACGTATAGAGCAGTCGTGGCGCATGAACGCGATGGCAAAGGGTTCTGTAAAGGTGATGCCACCTTTCGGAACCCTTTTTTCGTTCCGGGGCGGGCATCCTCATGGTTTTGGAGGAGCATATGAAGACACAGCTCGAACTCGCACGGGAGAACACGATCACCCCCCAGATGGAGCAAGTCGCCGCCGCCGAAGGCTTGCCGGCGGACTTGATCCGCAACCGGGTGGCCAAGGGCGAGATCGTCATCGCTGGCAACCCGAGTCGGCCGCACCAGAAAGTGGTGGGGATCGGCAGGGGACTGAGGACCAAGGTCAACGCCTCCATCGGCACCAGTTCCGACATCTGCGACCTGGACGCTGAGGTCCGCAAGGCCAGAATTGCCCAGGAGGAGGGCGCCGACACCCTGATGGAGCTGTCGGCGGGCGGCGATCTCGACCGCATCCGGAGGGAGGTGCTGGCCGCCGTCGATCTGCCGGTGGGCAACGTGCCCCTGTACCAGGCCTTCAAGGAAACGGCGCGCATCCACCGGGATCCGGCACGGCTCGATCCGGAATTCTTATTCGACCTGATCGAACGGCAATTGGCCGACGGGCTCAGCTTCATGGCCATCCACTGCGGCATCAACCGGTATACCATCGAGCGGCTGCGCAAGCAGGGGTTCCGGTACGGCGGGCTGGCCTCCAAGGGCGGCACCTTCATGGTCGCCTGGATGGACGCCACCGGCAGGGAAAACCCGCTCTATGAGCAGTTCGACCGGGTCTGCGGCCTGATGAGGAAATACGACGCCATCCTCAGTCTCGGCAACGGAATCCGGGCCGGGGCCATCCACGACAGTCACGACCGGGCCCAGATGGCGGAGATGATCATCAACTGCGAACTGGCCGAACT
>JAUWAH010000187.1 GCA_030602145.1 Desulfobulbus sp. | reverse complement strand
TTCGAGGCCATCGACACCGGCGCTCCCTATCCGATGAAGGCCTACTTCATCCATCGCCACAACCCCTTCATCGCCCTGCCCGACACCCGCGAGCAGCGGCGCATCCTCGACAAACTGGACCTGATCGTGGCCGTTGACGTCAACTTCAGCGAGACCGCCTGGTTTGCCGACGTAATCCTGCCGGAGTCCACCTTCATGGAACGTGACTCCATCCTCCGCACCGAAAAGGGCCTCAAGCCCGGATTCGGCCGGCGGCAGCAGTGCGTCAAGCCGCTCAACAACACCAAGGCCGGCTGGGAAATCTACATTGAACTGGCCAAACGGATGGGCAAGGGTGACCTCCTTCCGTTCAACTCCATCGAGGATATCTGGCAGTACCAGTTGCAGGACACCGGACTGTCGGTGAGCGATTTCGACGCCAAAGGATTTGTCAAGTTGAGCAGCCAGGCCATCTGGTACGACCGCGACAAGCTCAAGTTCGGCACCGAATCGGGCAAAATCGAATTGGTGAACGCCAAGTGGGAGGCCATGGGCGTACCCTCGCTGCCGCCCTATGTGGCGCCCGAATCCCCTCCTCTGGGCAGCTTCCGGTTGCTGTTCGGCCGAAACGGCTACCAGGCCCACGGCCAGCACCACAACAACCCGATTCTCTGCGACCTGCTCGATGTCAATCGGTTGTGGATCAACACCAGGGCTGCCAAGCAATTGGGTATCCAGGATGGTGACCAGGTCGTGGTGCAAAGCGGTGATGAGCAGGGCCGGATCGCCGCCTATGTCACCGACCTGATCCACCCCGAGGCGGTGTTCATGCTCCACGGCTTCGGCACCGACGTGCCCGCCAAAAAGCGTTCGTTCGGCAAGGGGCTGGCCGACCAGTTGTTCATGCAGGGCAAGTTGAAGGAGTGGGACAAGGCCGGCGGCGGCCTGAACCTGGCGGAATGTTTTGTCACCGTGACCCGGGCTTAAGCAGGAGAATCACCATGAGCAAATATATCATCACCCAGAATGTGGCTGACTGCATCGGTTGCCGGGCCTGCGAGGTCCATTGCAAAGACAAGAACAATTCCGGCCCCGGTGCCTATTACTGCCGGATGATCGAGGTCACCTCGGCCGAAAGTTCCCCGCCGCAGATCGATTACGTCTATCTGTCCTGCTTTCATTGCGAAAAAGCCTGGTGTGTCGACGCCTGTCCCACCGGCTCCATGCGCCGCAGACCAAAGGACGGCATCGTCCATGTCGACGAGAAGACCTGTGTCGGCTGCAAGGCCTGCATCACCGCCTGCCCATGGACCGTGCCCCAGTGGAATCCTGAGACCGGCAAGGTGGAGAAGTGCGACCTGTGCATGGATCGGATCGATGAGGGTTTGCAACCGGCCTGCGTCACCAAGTGCACCACCGGCTGCCTGACCTTCACCACCCCGTCTGCGGCATCGCAGTCGGCCCGCCAGACCTTTGCCGAGCAACTGCTCCACAACCGCCGCTGACGGAGGATCCACCATGGAAGCGCTGCCCAGGGAGTATCTCGGTATCCTCTTGCTCCTCATTTTCGGAGTTCTGTTTGGGGTGTTGACCCTCTTTCTGGGCCGCTTCTTCCGTCTCAGCCGGCCCTATCGGGAGAAACTGACCGCCTACGAGTCAGGCAACGAGCCCACCGAAGCGCCGCGAATGCGGTTTTCGGTCAAGTTCTATCTGATCGCCATTCTGTTCGTGATCTTCGATGTCGAGGCCATCTACCTCTATCCCTGGGCGGTGAGCTATGACCAACTGGGCCTGTTCGGCCTGGTGGAAATGCTGCTGTTCATCGGCCTGCTCCTGGTCGGCTATGTCTACGCCTGGAAGAAGGAGGTTCTGCAATGGGAGAAGTAGCCGCGCCGACCGTTGTCCAGTTGGAAGAGGGCGTCCGCTTCATCCCCGGGGCCAACGCCATCCTCGGGCCGCTCAACAAGCTGGTCAACTGGGGCCGGGCCGGATCGATCTGGCCGGTGACCTTCGGCCTGGCCTGCTGCGCCATCGAGATGATGGATGCCGGCGCCTCGACCAACGATCTCGACCGGTTCGGCATCCTCTTCCGGGCCAGCCCCCGCCAGGCCGACTGTCTGGTGGTGGCCGGCACCCTGACCAAGAAGATGGCACCGGTGCTGCGCAGGGTCTACGACCAGATGCCCGAACCCCGTTATGTACTGGCCATGGGCAGTTGCGCGTGCAGCGGCGGCGTTTTCGATACCTACGCCGTTGCCCAGGGGGTTGACCTGATCATTCCGGTGGATGTCTATGTTCCCGGTTGCCCGCCCCGCCCCGAGGCCCTGCTCGAAGGGTTCTTGAAACTCCAGGAAAAGATTCGCAAGGAAGAATACCGATGGAGCAAGTGGCGATAGTCGATCGGCTCCGGGCCGAGTTTCCCGACGAAATTTTGAGCAGCTACACCAACCAGGGCCAGACGGCGGTGATTGTCCGGCCGGGCCGGATCGTCGATATCCTCCGCTGGCTGCGGGATACCGACGACCTGCGCATGAACCACCTTCGCGCCCTCTGCGGCGTGGACAATGTCCGCCGCAAGGAACCTGGTCTGTCACGCTTCGAGGTGGTCTACAATCTCTACTCCATCCCCCTGCGCCACGAAATCCGGGTGCGGGCCGAGGTGGGCGACAAAGACCCGGCCATCGACTCGGTGGTTGCGCTCTGGACCGGCGCTGACTGGCTGGAGCGTGAAACCTACGATCTGTTCGGCATCCGCTTCGACAACCACCCGAACCTGCGGCGGGTACTCCTGCCCGACGACTGGGTCGGCCATCCGCTTTGCAAGGATTATCCCCTCAAGGGCAAGGAGGAGTGGGCCGGCATGACCGAGTTGCTGGAGAAGATCAAGGAGCTTGATCAGCATGGTTTCGATCCGGAGGGCCATGCCCACGGGCAGACCGCACCGGATCAGGAGGACGACCTATGACCCGGCCCATCAGCAAAAGCCTTGATATTCCGGTCCCTGACGGCGACTCCGAACGATACTCCCTGCGCATGGGGCCGCAGCATCCGGCCACCCACGGCGTACTCCGGGTTGACCTCGAACTGGACGGCGAGACCATCATCGAATGCACCCCCCAGGTGGGCTATCTTCATCGGGGTTTTGAAAAACTGGCGGAGAACAAGACCTACGCCCAGGCCCTGATCCTCACCGACCGGCTCGACTACATCGCCGCCATGGCCAACAACATCGGCTACTGCGTGGCCGTGGAGCGACTGCTGGACATCTCGGTGCCGCTGCGCGCCCAATACCTCCGCACCATGGTCGGCGAGATGTCGCGGATTAGCTCGCATCTGCTCTGGCTGGCCACCCATGCCCTCGACATCGGCGCCATGACCGTCTTCCTCTACTGTTTCCGCGAACGCGAGATCCTGCTGGATCTGTTCGAGGAACTGTGCGGAGCGCGGCTGACCTTTTCCTATCCCCGCATCGGCGGCGTCCGTCAGGATGTGACTTCAGCGTTCGTCGACGAACTGCAAAGATTTCTCGACATCTTCCCCGCCAAGATCGAGGAGTACGAAACCCTGATCGACACCAACCGCATCTGGCTCAAGCGGACGGTGGGCGTCGGCAAAGTCACCGGCGAACAGGCCCTTTCCCTGGGATTGACCGGCGCCTGCCTGCGCGGCTCGGGCGTCGACTACGACATCCGCAAGCACCAGCCCTACGGCGCCTATGCCCTGGTCGACTTCGAGGTGCCCCTGGGCAGCGACGGCGACATCTACGCCCGGTACCGCTGCCGCATGGAGGAGATGCACCAGTCGGTGCGGATCATCCAGCAGTGCATCGATCAACTGCCGCCCGGACCGATCGTCGGCCCGGACGCCCCGGACCTGGTGATGCCCAACAAACCGCGGGCCCGGATCGAGGCTTCCACCAACATCTACGGCACGGGATTGATCAAACTGATCCGCGACCGCAACCTCTACATGTCCGGCGATGTCTACGTGGCCACCGAGGTGCCCAAGGGCGAGCTGGGCTTTTATTTTATTTCCGACGGCAATAACCGGCCCTACCGGATGCACATCCGTTCCCCCTCGTTCATCCACATCAGTGCCCTGGCCACCATCGCCAAGGGCGAACTGATCGCTGACCTGATCGCCAATATCGGCAGCCTGGACGTGGTCCTGGGCGAGTCGGATCGATGATATTTTTTATATGCACGATGTTGGTTCCGGCTCCGTTTCCTTGCCGGAATGCAGACCTTGCAGCGTTCGTCGTGGCTGGCCGATTTGATCCAGCCTTTCTGATTCTTTACGTGTAATCGAACTCTACCGATACCGAGGCATCGTATGGATATCCTGCTCACCCTCGTGTGGATCGTGGTCCTTTTCGTGGTGGTCATGCTCCACGTGGCCTATGCGACCTACTTCGAACGCAAGATCATCGGCCACATGCAGGTGCGGCTCGGGCCGATGCGGGTCGGCTGGCACGGACTGCTCCAACCCATTGCCGACGGCATCAAGAGTTTTTTCAAAGAAGACATCATCCCGGAGCATGCCGACAAGCCGACCTTCTTGGCCGCGCCGATCATCTGCCTGGTGGCGATGATGACCACGCTCGCGGTGCTGCCCTTTGCCAAGGGCTGGGTCCTGGCCGATATCGACATCGGTTTGCTGTTCATTTTCGCCATGAGTTCCCTGGCCAGTTATGGCGTGGTCCTGGCCGGTTGGTCATCGAACTCCAAATACAGCTTCCTGGGAGGCATGCGTTCCATGGCCCAGGTGATCAGCTACGAAATCAGCATGGGGCTCAGCCTGGTGGGCGTGATGCTCCTGGCCGGCTCCCTCAACCTCACCGCCATCGTCGAAGCCCAGGGTGACCGGTTTCTCGGCATGTATCTGCTGCCCCAGTGCATCGGCTTCTTTGTCTTCTTCATCAGCATGCTGGCCGAAACCAACCGGGTGCCCTTCGATCTGCCCGAGGCGGAAACCGAACTGGTGTCCGGCTACTGCACCGAATACAGCGGCATGCGCTACGCCATCTTCTTCATGGCCGAATACATCGGCATGATGGTCATGGCCTCCATCGCCACCATCTGTTTCCTCGGTGGCTGGAATGGCCCCTTCCCGGTGCCGTTCTTCCCGCCGCTGTGGTTTGTGCTCAAGATCTACCTGTTCATGTTCCTGTTCATCTGGATCCGGGCCACCCTGCCGCGCTACCGCTACGATCAGTTGATGGGATTGGGCTGGAAGGTCCTCATCCCCCTGGCATTGGCCAACATCGTCCTCACCGCCTGCCTCAAGGCGATCCTCGACTAGGAGGAGACACCCGACACCATGCAGATTCAATACAAACCCCGGAGAGGCTGGCTGGGCACCATCTTCCAGATCGAAATCCTCCAGGGCATGAGCCTGACCCTCAAACGGCTCTTTTCCAAACCGATCACCCGCCAGTATCCCGAGGAACGGCCGCAGATCCGCAGAGGATTCCGTGGCCAGCATGCCCTGGTGCGCGACCCCGCCACCGGGGACAGCAAATGCATCGGCTGCATGCGCTGTGCCATGGTCTGCCCGTCGCGGTGCATCCGCATCCGCTCCCACAAGGACAAGGAACCGGGCAGCCGGAGAATCATCGACTGCTACCGGATCGAGGCCCTGCGCTGCGTGTACTGCGGCTATTGCGAGGAGGTCTGCCCGGT